>JAITVE010000315.1 GCA_031285975.1 Candidatus Adiutrix sp.
CGCAGTGGGGGCACATTACATTGCCCCCGAACAAAAAGCCGGGCCGTCCTTCAAATTGAAGGACGGCCCGGCTTTTTGCGCTCAAAGTAGCATCAGTCGATGAAGTTGGTCATGACCGACTTTTCGGTGGCCGGGAGGGACACGCCCGCTTTCTGCCCGGCTTCCTTGCATTTGAGGAACCAGGCCATGTTGCGGCCCAGGACGCGCATGACCTGCAAGCCTTCGAGGTCTTTTTTCACATCCTCGGGGGTGAAGCCGTGCACCATGTTCCAGTATTTCGAGGAAATGACGGGCATCTCAGAAATGGTGAAATACTTGTTGAGCTGGTCCAAAGCCGCCGTGGTGCCGCCGCGCCGCGCGGAGACCACCGCCGCCGCCGGTTTCAGGTAAAAATTCTCCCGGCGGCCGGCGTTCATGGTGGAGAAAAACACCCGATCCAGAAACGAGGTAATGGCCCCGCCCGCCGCCGCGTAGTGGACGGGCGAACCGAAGACGAAGCCGTCGGCCTTGGCGGCGGCGTCGGTGAAGACGTTGACCTGGTCGTCAAAAACGCATTTGCCCAGTTCGCCGCATTTACCGCAGGAGATGCAGCCGGGGAGGGCTTTGGTGCCGAGCTGGAAAATTTCGGCGGTCACGCCCTCTTTTTCCAGAGTGGCCGCGATTTCGCTCAAGGCGGTGAAGGTGCAGCCGTGGGTATGGGGGCTGCCGTTGACCAGTAAGACTTTCATGATAACTCCTTATAGAGGCTCGGGCTATTTATGCGCGCCCGGCCAAGTCGTTTATATGCCGCCGCAGGGCGCAAGGCCCTTCCGGCGGGGCTATTCGTTGAGCTTCAGCCACGCGTGGCGCGTGAGAAAACTTTCATCGACATTGTTTTCCATCTCAAGGTATAAACTCCAGGGCATGGCGAAGGACAACAGGTCGCGCCCCAGGAGCTTTTTCAGATAGAGCCGGGCCGAGATGTCGGTGAGGCCGACCACAGCCTTGGGGGCCTCCCCGGCGGCTTCTCCCATGGGGAAGAGGCCAATGCTCTGGCAGCCGGAACCGAAGGGGATGCGGACGTTGTCCACCCCCCGGCGGGCGTAATTGGCCAGCACCACCAGGGCCGAAAGCTGCATGGCGTCGGCCAGGACAATGACCGCTTCCGGGGCTGTTTCCGGCTTGACTTTGGACAGGGGCTCGAGAATCACCACCGGGCCCTTGAGGGGCGCTTTGGGGAGGCCGGACAGGAAGTCGTCGGCCAATTCCGGGTTCTTCTTAAAGCCTTCGCCCTTGAGGAACTCTTCCACCGCGTCGGGGGCAGCCCCGTTTTCGGCCATTTTTTGGCCGCGCATCCGGCCTTCCTCATAGTGCTCGTTGCCGGAGGAGAGGAAGCGGGCAAAGGTCTCCCGGCCGCCGGGGAAGGCGTTGTCATTGCGGTCGGCCAGGCCCAGGCCCTGGGAGGCGCCGGGGCAGTGGCAGGTTTCCAGGCTGAAGGCGACGGTTTTCCCCTCCAGGGCCGGGCCCAGCAGGAACATGGCGCAGCCCCAGCTTGTGCCGCCGCTTTTCATGCTTTTGGCCTCAGGGGGCATTTCCGGGGCGTAATAGAGAGCCAGAGGGGGATGGCGCAGGGACAGCGCTTGAACCAGAGACATGCAGAACTCCTTTCCGTCAGTTGAGAACCAGCACCTTTCCCGGAAGTATTGTACAACGTCTTTGCCACAAAATAAACGACAAAAGACACAATTATCCAGGTGTTTTTTCACTCATGCCGCAGACATTCGATGAAAAATCTTAAAAAAGCCGGTTCATAACCTGCAAAAGGCAATGAACCGGCTTTTGGTAAGCGGGTTATACGTCGGGCGGAAAGTCAGGCCAAGCCCGGCAAACCAGGCGGCCGACGGGTACTTTCTAGTACCGGCCTCCGGGGCGACGCTGGGTTTCACGCTTCTGGGCTTCGTTGACTTTCAGGCGGCGGCCTTCGTGTTCAACGCCGTCCAAAGCGGCGATGGCTTTGCGGGCGTCGGCGGCTTCCATCTCGACAAAGCCGAAACCGCGGGAACGGCCGGTTTCGCGGTCGGAAATGACGTTGGCCGAAATAACTTCGCCATACTGGCTGAACAGGGTGCTAAGGCTCGACCCATCGGCGGAAAAAGCAAGGTTGCCGACATAAATAGAAACGGTCATGTGATAAAACTCCGTACTCCAAAAAGGATGAATGGTGATTGGGTCGGTAAAATCCATAAATGAGTCAGCACATCGCCAGGTCATTCCCGAAAAATACGAAACCCGAACTAAGGACGTTATCCTCTTTTTATAATAATGTCAAGCACTTTTTTTAACGCTTGGTGATGCTATTGACCGCGCCGACCAATCCGCCGTTCTGGAAAAAGTCGATCATCTGGCGGGCCACGGCCTCGGCCACGTTGACCTGGCTCTCGGCGGTGGAGGCCCCCAGGTGCGGCGTGCCGACAAAATTATCCAGGGCCAGGAGGGGGTGCCCGGCGGCCGGGGGCTCCTCAGCAAAAACGTCCAGGGCGGCTCCGGCCAGGCGGCCTTCCCGGAGGGCGGCGGCCAGTTCGGCCTCGTCCACCAGCCCGCCCCGGGCGCAGTTGATGAGCGCGGCCGTGGGCTTCATTTTGTCCAGGGCGGCGCGGTCGATGAGGTTGGCGGTCTCTTTCGTTTTGGGCAGATGCAGGCTCACGAAATCGCTTTCGCGCAGAATATCGTCCAGGCGGCGGGGCTGGGCTCCGCCCGCCGTGATCTGCTCGTCATTCAAAAAGGGGTCGTAGGCCAGCACGGTCATGCCGAAGGCCTGGGCCAGGGCTCCCGCCCGGCGGCCAACGGCCCCGAAGCCCACCAGGCCGATAGTTTTGCCCCGCAACTCCGTGCCCGCCAGGCGGCTCTTTTCCCAGCGCCCGGCCTTCAGGGCCGCGCAGCCCACGGCGATGTGGCGCACCAGGGAGAGCATCAGGCCCAGCACCAGCTCGGCCACGCCGTTGGCGTTCTGCCCCGGCGTGTTCATAACCAGAACCCCGGCTTTGGTGGCCGCGTCCACATCAATGGTGTCCACCCCGGCCCCGGCCCGGCCCACCACTTTCAGGCGGGGCGCGCCTTTGGCCAAGGCCTCGGCGGTGACCTTCACCGCGCTGCGCACCACCAGGCCGTCGTAATCGCCGATAATTTCCACTAATTCGGCGGGGCTCAGGCCCTGGCGATAGTCCACCTCAAAACCGGCTTCCTGAAACAGTTTCGGGCAGATGGCGTCGATTTTTTCACTGATGAGTATCTTCATGGTCAGCCGTTCCTGCGCTGGAATTCAGCCATGAATTCTACCAGTTTGTCCACGGAATCCCGCCCCACGGCATTGTAGAGCGAGGCCCTGAGGCCGCCCACGCTGCGGTGGCCGCCGAGGCCCACCAGCCCCTCGGACTGGGCTTCCTTTTTAAATTTCTTGTCCAAATCCTCGCCGGGCAAACGGAAGGTGACGTTCATGCTCGAGCGGCTGCCGGGCCGGGCCGTGCCCCGGTAAAAGCCGGAACTGCCGTCAATGGCCCCGTAGAGGGTGTCGGCCTTAATCTTGTTGGTGGCGGCCATGTTTTCCAGGCCGCCGACGGTGCGGCGCAGCCACTTGAAGGTCAGGCCGGAAATATAAATGTTCCAGACCGGCGGGGTGTTGTACATGCTGTCGTTCTTGATATAGCTGGGGTAGCTCAGCATGGTGGGCACGTCCAGCCGGGCCTTGTCGGCCAGGTCGCGGCGCATGGCCACCACGGTCACCCCGGCGGGGCCCACGTTTTTCTGGGCCCCGGCGTAGATGAGGCCGAAGTGTTCCAGATTCACCGGGCGGGACAGGAATTCCGAGGACATGTCGGCAATGAGCGGCGCGGGCGCGTTGGTGGGAAAGTGTTGACACTGGGTGCCGCGCACGGTGTTGTTGCTGGTCAGGTAGACATATTTGGCTTCGGGATTGAAGTCGAAGACGTCGGGGATGTGGGTGAAATCATCGTCTTCGGAAGTGGCGGCCAGCCGGGGGTTGGAGCCGCAGATACGGGCCTCCTTATAGGCCCTGGTGGCCCACAGGCCAGTGTTGATATAGTCGCAGTGGCCGCCCGGCCCGGCGAAGTTGATGGGGATCATGGCGAACTGCAAACTGGCCCCGCCCTGGCAAAAAATGACGGCCCAGTCTTCGCCCAGATTCAAAAGCGCCCGCAGGTCGGCCACAACCTCGTCCACCATGGCCACCACTTCTTTGCTGCGGTGGCTGTTTTCCATAATGGACATGCCGGTGCCGTGCCAGTCCATCATATCGCGGGCGGCTTCCTCCAAAACTTCCACCGGCAGGCTTCCGGGCCCACCGTTAAAATTGGCTACTCTCATTTCCCTTCTCCCGGGCGCGGCTGAGTGGCGCCCCTCTAAATGCAACTTTCCAAAAGTCCAATTTGTTACTATAAAACGCCAGGCCTTTCACGTCAAGAATTTTTCCGCGTCCCGGTCAGCGCCTGCGCATCGAATGAAGGTCAGATGCGTAGCCCCCGGGAAAACTCGTTTGGGAAAAAAATTGACTGGCCCCCTACCCTGTTTCTCACGAAAAACCCTGCTCGAGCGGGGTTTTTACCGGCGACGCTCAGTAGTTGGGGTCGGGCGGCACGAAGCTGGAATAGTGGGACATGAAGCGCAGGTCAACGGTGCCGGTGGGGCCGTTGCGGTGCTTGCCGATAATCAGTTCTGCCTTGCCTTTCAAGGTTTCGTCGTCTTTTTTATAGACTTCGGGGCGGTAGACGAAGCAGATAATGTCCGCGTCCTGCTCGATGGCCCCGCTCTCGCGGAGGTCGGAGAGCATGGGCTTTTTGTCGGGCCGGTCTTCCACGCGGCGGTTGAGCTGAGACAGGGCCAGCACCGGCACGTGCAGTTCTTTGGCCAAGCCTTTCAGGGCCCGGCTGATTTCGCTGATCTCCTGCTCGCGGCTGTCGGTGCGGTCGCTGCCGCGCATGAGTTGCAGGTAATCCACCACCACCAGGCCCAGTTGCTTCGAGCCCCGGCTGTCCAACTGGCTTTTCAGCCGCCGGGTTTTGGCCCGCAGTTCCAGCACCCGAATGGCCGGAGTGTCGTCAATGTAAATCTCCGCCGTGTCCAGGAGATTGAGGGCCGTGGTCAGTTGGTCGATGTGCTCGGGCTGAAGGCGGCCGGTGCGCAGGTCGCCCAGGTTGAGGCGGCCGGTCTGGCATATCAGGCGCTGCAAAAGCTGCTCGGTGCCCATTTCCAGGCTGAAAATGGCCACGGCCGCGCCCGCTATGCCCTGGTGCTGCTCCCGCTGGGCGGGCAGGGCCGCGCCTAGGGCCAGGTTCAGGGCCAGGGCGGTCTTGCCCATGGCCGGACGCCCGGCCAGGATAATGAGGTCAGTGGGCTGGAAGCCGCCGGTCAGGGAGTCGAAGGCGGCGAAGCCGCTGGGAGTGCCTGTCAGCCCTCCACCCTTGGCGCTCAAGGCCGCGATGCGGGATTCCGCCTCTTTCAGCATGTCAGGCACCCGCTGGAGGCTGTTGGCCCCCCGTTCGTCGCGCACCCGGTAGATGGCGGCCTCGGCCCTATCCAGCACATCGCCCACGTCCTGAGGGTGGCCCTGGCATTCTTCGGAAATGGTGGCTGAGATGGAAATCATCCGCCGCAAAACCGAGCGGTCAATGATGATGCGGGCATAGCGGGCCACGTTGGCGGCCACCCCCACGCCGTCGGACAGTTCCGAAAGATAGGCCGGGCCGCCAATGTGCTCCAGGCTGCCGCGCTTCCGCAGGGCCTCGGTGGTGGTAATCAAATCCACCGGGTCGCCCTTGTCGTAGAGGTTGGTGATGGCCTTGAAAATTTCGCCGTGGGCGTCCTTGAAAAAGTCGTCGCCCATGAGGCGCGTTTCCAGAACCCGGGGCAGGGCCTCGGCCGCGTCCAGGATAATGGCCCCCAGGAGGGCCTGCTCGGCCTCCAGGCTGGAGGGCTGGGTCTCGATCAGCGGCGAATGTTCGGCAGTCATCTCTCCACCTCATACATGCTATCAAAAAAGGCCCGCCCTGTTTCCAGGCCGGGCCTCAGTATACCACAGCGCGTGGGCCGAAAATTATTTTTCGGCGGGCGCTTCTTCAGTGGCCGGAGACGCTTCGCCTTCGTCTTCAGGCTGCACGGAGACGCGAAAGGTGGCGGTGATTTCGGCGTGCAGGCGCACCGGCACTTCGAATTCGCCGACGCTCTTCAGCGGCTCGGACAGGCGCAGGCGCTTGCGGTCGATGTTATGACCGGCGGCCAGCAAGGCTTCGGCAATATCCATGGCCGTCACCGCGCCATAGAGCTTGCCCTTTTCGCCGGTTTTGCGGCGGAAGACCAAGCGGACTTCGGCCATTTTGTTTTTCAGATCAACGGCCTGGTCTTTTTCGGCCTTGGCCCGGGCTTCAAACTCGGCCCGCTTTTTGGCCAGCATTTTCAGGTTGCCGGGAGTGGCCAGAAGGGCCGCGCCGCCGGGCAAAAGAAAGTTGCGGGCGTAGCCGGGGGCCACATTGAGCACCTGGCCGCTGAGCCCCAGGTTATCGACGTCTTTAATGAGAATTATTTCCATAATTCACCTCAATACTGGCTGCTCGACGGCACCATGGCCGTGTAGGGCAGAAGAGCCATGAAACGGGCCCGCATGATGGTCTGGGTTAAAAGGCGCTGATGTTTGGCGCAATTGCCGCTAATGCGGCGGGGGACGATTTTGCCCCGCTCGGTGACGAAGTTGCGCAGGGTTTTAATGTCTTTGTAGTCGATCTCATTTATATGGTCAACGCAGAACCGGCAGACCTTGCGGCGGTGGAAGGGCCGTTTTTTGCCCCGGCCGCGGCGCGGATTCTTGTCATCCTGATTGTCGTACATGCTGTCTCTCCTTACTCTTCATCGACGCCGTCGTCGTCGTTTTCAAGCTCGTCGTCATCCGACTCGCCCTCGCCGGTTTCGCCGTCGGCCTCGGCCTGGCTGGCTTTGGCTTTTTCGGCTTCGCGGCGGGCCGCTTCATCCAGCAGTTTCTGCTTGGCGGCTTCCAGGTCTTCGTCGGTGAACTTCTTGTCCAGCACCAGGGTCAGGTATTTGAAGACTTTTTCGTCAATCTTCAAATTGCGCTCCAATTCGCTGGCCAAGGCCGGGCTACCCTGAAAATCATAGAGCAGGTAGTGGCCGAACATTTCTTTTTGAACGGGATAGGACAGGCGGCGGCGGCCCCAGTCCTCAAATTTGACCAACTGCCCTTTACCGGCGCTCAGGATGCCATCGACCTTGTTTTTAAAGGTCTCCATCACTGTGGCTTCCAGGTTGGGGGCCAGCAGGATCAAGGTTTCGTACCTTCTGGGATGCATGTAATCCTCCTCATGGACATTAAAGGCCCCGCTCATGTGCGGGGCGAGGATGACGGACGCGCAAACGCGCCCGGCTCGAACTCGAATTTGTAACTATAACCGACTTGCAGGATTATAGCAACAAAATTGTCGTAAACTTTATTACTTTCCCCCCAGCGGCGAGGCTTTTTCATTGCCTCCCGCCTTGCCGCCTCTGAGAAACAGCAACGTATCCACCGACAAATCCGTGGCCTTCATATACTGTTCATAATCCAATGAAGCTTTGCCCAGCAAAGGATTCTGAGTGGCGAGATAGGTAGCAGCCCGTTTGCTCAGAAAATCTGCGATCCACGGGGGGTGAGGCTCAAACCAGCGCTGTAAGACTTTTTCTGCCGCCTGGGGGCTGACCAAGTCGGCCAGATCAAATAATACGAGCCTGCGCCGACTTTCAAAAAAATTGAGGGCCAGCGGCTCTTCCAGAGCGGCATATAACCTGGCGGCATATTGCGTATCAGCTTTGCCCAAATCCAGGGCCAGCCTGAATCCCCAGTCGATAAAACTTTCCGCTTCCCACGGCGATGATTTCAGGGCCTTGAACGCGTCCTCCAATTGGCTGACCGCCAGTTCCGGGTTCTGTTGCTTATGGGCCAGGGCCGCTTTGACAATGGCTGAAGAAGCCGGCCACCATTCCCGACAGTTTTCCAGGACGGTTAAGGCTTTTTCCTGGCCGAGATGGGCCAGGCTGGCGGCAAAAATAAGGCTTTCCAGCTTGGTTGGCGGCAAATCCTCTCCCGGCCAGGCTTCGGCCAACTGGCTGTAATCGCCCGCAAACCAATTGGCCGCCGCCTGCTGGCGCTTCTTCTGCGCCTCATTGAGATTCGGTATTTCCACATTTAACCGCTGAGAATTGTAAATTGAGGTATGCAGGGAGAGAGCCAGAGCCAAATCACCCGCCTCGCTCTCCGGCGGCAACCAAAGAGGCTGACTCATGTGGCGGTTCAAAGCGACCGTGTGCAAGGCCGTAGCAGAAAAATTAGTGGTTTGACCAACCGTATTGGCATAGGCGTATTCCACCGGGGTTCGGTCATCAGTATTGATTTCCGAAGGCTTGGCGCCTTTGGTTATAATTTCGACAAAGTTATTGTTGGCCAAATGATGGGACACGAAATTATCCAGTCCTTCCGTGCCCCAGGCCGTGCGCATGGCCTCTTTATAAGGGAATGTATCCAGCCGGTCGGTCAGCTTTTTAGCATCGGGCTGAATGGGTTTCATTGAGGCCAAAAACATCAGGTCGCCAGGGTATTGCGTACTCCAGCACTCCACATAGGGGAAAACGGTTTTCATGGTTGCCAGAATAGAGAAAACAGTCTCCCCACTGATTTCATAAGCCTGGCACCAGCTTAAAAATAGCCCATCCGAGGTCAGGCGGTTGGCCACCTCTTGGTAGAATTCACGGGTAAACAGGCTGGCAATACCGGCCCGGTAAGGATTGGAGGGTTCGCTGGCGATCAGGTCATATTTTTCCGGCACAGTATTAAGCACTTCCCGGGCATCGTTGATGATGATCCTGACCCCTTCGCCTGCCTCCGCTTTAGCCACCACATTGTGATTGGCCGGGGCGCTCAGTCTGGCCATATTGATGACAGCCGGTTCCAGTTCCACCACATCCACCTTGGTGATGGAGGGCACGGCCGACAGCCAGCCCGCCGTACAGCCGGTGCCGAGCCCAACCACCAAAGCGCTCTGGGGGTTGGGGTGCAGAGCGGCTCCGATGAGCCCGATCATGATTTGTGTGCCTTTATCACCAATGACGTTACCGTCGGATTTGCCATTAACCAAAAAAGAGAACCCGTTGGCCCCGTCTATGGATACAGAACTCTCCACGCCATCAGCTTCCCACAGGGTGACGCTCTGGGTATTGGTCAACCAGCCGCGAATTTGGTTAATGGAGCTTGCGACCCCCACTCGCCCCGCCCCAACGGGCGAATGGCGCCAGGCGGCGGTGGGGCCTTGAGCGTTGAGGCACAGCCCCGTAAGCACCAATATCGTAAAGATGAAAATAGTGGGCAGGCCATGTTGTTTCCAGGAAACGGTGGTCGTAGCCATTGATGCCCCGGCGGAAAAAGCGATGACCACGCTCAGAAGCAGCAAAAGTCCGCCCACCAGGAGCCAGCAGCCGGGTGCCGTCAGCCAGGGCATGAGGCCGAAGCCGCCGGCCAGTGAACCGATGATCGCGCCGGTGGTGTTGCAGGCGTAGGCCAAGCCGGTCTGCCGCCCGAGCCCCTTGGAGCCCTTGCCCAACAGGGAAATTAAAAGCGGGAACTGGATGCCTGAAATCACCGCCGCCGGGAAGACCACCAATAAGGTAATCATTATCCACGAACCAGCCAGGCCGCCGAAACCAAGAGCGGCCAACGGCCTCAGTTGAGCGGCCAGCACCGCCACCCAGTCGCCCGCCGCATAGGGGAGCATCATGGCCAGGGCTTCCAGAAGGCAGGTCATAGCCAGATGCCAGGCGCTCGGGACGCGATTGCGGAAAACGATGGGGTGGAGCGCTCCGCCCAGGCCGATACCAGCCAGGGCAGTGGCCAGGATCAGGCCAAAAGTGTAGATGGAGCCGCCCAAAACCGGGCCGAGCATCCGATACCAGACCAGTTCCATCAAAAAGAACGCCAGGCCGACAAGCAGGGCCGCAGCCAGTGCCAGACCGGTCGGCAACCCGCCCTTGATCTTGGCCGGGGCTGTTTCTAACGGGGTTTCGGCCAGAGCGGGCTCGGAAGCCGCCTCAGTTGCCGGGGCCTTGGAACTAACGGTGATAGCGGCCAGGGCGGTCAAAAAGTTGATGATAACAGCGAAGAACAAGGTGTATCGGGCGCCGAACGTTTCCATCAAAAAGAAGGTGGTCAGGAGGGTGCCGCACAGAGCGCCGATGGTGTTGATGCCGTACAGAGCCCCCAGATTCAGGCGGGAACCGTCATGCTCGGCCGTCACTGCCTTGGCTGCGGCCGGGAGGGTACCGCCCATTAAAAAGGCCGGAACCCCAATGACGACGGCAGCCAGGGCCAGGCGGGCGGCCGTGGCCCCGCCCAGGCCAAGCACCAACATGCCGCCGGATTTCAAATACAGGGCGCGGGTCAGGGACAGCAGGAGCGGCGACAGACCGGCCAATATGGAAATGCCCAGTTCCAGCCGCCCGTACAGGAGCAGCGGCCGGTTCTGCTTATCGGCCTTGGGGCCCAAGAGCCAGCCGCCCAAACCCAGTCCGGCCATAAACAAGGCGGAAACCGCCGCCGTGGAGGCCGTGGAAGCCCCGAAAACCAAGCGGAATTCTCTCATCCAGACAACCTGATACGACAGGGCGGACAGGCCGGAAAAAAAGAGAAAGATAAAAGGCCACAATCTGAACATAACAACCGCTCCCCTAACAATATTGAAGTAGAACACAAACCTGTCAAGAATTCTGTAGTATATTCCCAAAGAAGTTAAATTGCAAATATTCTGTAACAACGACAATTCGTTGAGGAAAACACTATCGGCTAATCAGCTATATTTACAAAAATTACGGGCACTGCCTGGTCAGGCGGTATGAGCCGGGGCGGCGGAGGGCCTCGCGGTAGGGGGCGAGATTTTGGGGAAAACCTTGCTCTTTGGAGAGTTGGGTGAGGGCGGCCAGGGTCTGTTCGGCTTTCTGGTCATCAGCGGCGGCCAGGCGGAGGAAGAAGGCGCGGTCGAGGAATCCGGCGGCTTCGCGGTAGCGCGACAGGCGCAGCATCAAGAGGCCCAGGGATTCCGTGTCCTGGGCCAGGCCGGTGGTGTTTTCCGTCCGGCGGTCAAGCTCCAGGGCCTGATGAAAATAGGCTTCAGCCTCGTCCAGGCGGCCTTCGATTTGGGCGGCCTGACCGGCCAGGTTCAGCGCATCGGCGCGGACGGCCTCGGAGAGCGGGGCGGGCCCGGAAGTTACGGGGGCCGACAGGGCGGCTACGGACTTTTTACGGTCAGACTCCGGCGGGGCTGCTTGGGCGGCAACGGATGGCGTTGACTCGGCAGCCTGGCGTGCCGTCTGGGCCGCCTTCCGGGTGCTGGAAAGCCGGGTTACGCCGGGGACTGAGGCCGCCTCGGTGCCCGCGACCGAGCCAGCATTCGCGGCGGAGAGAGCCAGAGCGGTCAATTCCAGAAATTCCGGCTGGCGGTTCTGGGCCAGGCGGAGGCGGGCCAGGTCGCAGAGGTAGGGGGCCGGGTTTTGGTGGCGCGATTGGGCGGTGTCCAGAGCGGCGCTCCAGAGGTTGGCGGCGTCGTCCAGGCGGCCGAGTTTGAAGGCCACGGAGCCGAGGTTGGCCAGGATTTTCTCCAGTTCAGGTTCGCCGGGCTGGGAGCGGCTGAGGTCGAGGGCCCGTTCCAGGCGGGCGGCGGCGGCGTCAGCGTCGCCTCGGGCCAGGGCGGCCGCGCCCAGGCTGTTCTGGGCGCGGAGCATCAGGAGCACGTGGTCGCTCAGGCGGGCGGAATCCAGGCTTTCGGCATAATAATTTTCCGCTTCCGCGTAGCAGCCCCGGGCGAACCAATGGTTGCCCTGGCTCAGGCTCTCCTTGGCCCCGGCCAGATGATAGGGATCGGGCGGAGGCAGGGGGCCGCCGCAGCCAACGGCCGCCGCCAACAGAACCCCCAGCGTGGGGCCGCCCAACAGCCGCCCTATGTGCCTGAAATCAGCCGCCACTTTTGTACCATAACACCTAAAATTTTGCCGTACCGGCCCAATCCGAATGAGACAGATACTACCACATCTCGGCCCAAAACGCCACGCTGACACCACATCTATCAGGGCAGACGCATATTAAAAACCGAGCCAAGTTTAAGAATTTATCCGTAAATAGAGATATAATGTCTCCATGGCGCTCAAGCCAGGAGGGGAGCAATGAGAGTGCAATCATGGGAAGTGTCGGATGAGTTCAGGTCGAGAGTGGAACCGCTGATACCAACAACAGTGCGTGATGGGAATAGGATATACCAAAGGCAGGCAGGGGCAGG
>JAITVE010000081.1 GCA_031285975.1 Candidatus Adiutrix sp.
CAGGGGCTGCGCGCCCTGGATCTGCGTGTCGGCTAGCAAATAGTGTGACGGCGGTGGAGCAACGCCACAACTCGGCTGAACGCCTCAAACAAGTGGCGTTGCGGCGGCTGAAACAAGAACCCCGGCTTGCGCCGGGGTTTTGGAATGCGTGAGTGTTCGGTGTGGCGGTTTTGGCCGTCACGCGGGCTGATCTTGGATGATTTCCACATCCTGCGGCGGGGCTTCGTCCGAGTGCTCGGAGGAAGGGCTGGCCGGGGAGGCGGGGGACTGCTGAAGCTGCTGTTCGAGGGCTTCGATTTTCTTCAGGGCTTCGGCCAGGCCGGATTCCGCTTTTTCCAGGCGGATGATGGCCCGCTGGAGGTCTTCCTCGGTATCTTCCAGGCGGGAGGCCAGGGCGCGCAGCACGGCGGGGTCAAGCTTCGGGGCCGGGGCAGCGGCGGGGGAGGGCGGGGCCATCGTAAAGGGGTTGGCCTGGGCCGGGGCGGTCACCGGGGTCGGCTGCGCTGAAATCGTCACCACCGGGGCTGGCGCTACCGGGGGCGGAGTCACGACCTGAGCCGCCGCCGGGGTTTCTTCCGCCGGAAGCAGGGTGGCCGGGACGGTCACGGTGGTGGTCGGGGTTTCCTGGGTGGTCACGGTGACCACCGGCGGGGTGGCGGTTATCTGGAGCGGGCTGGCGGTGATTTCATCAGCCGGGGCGGTGGGAATATCTACCGGCGCGGCGGTTTCTGACGACAGGCCTGTTTCCGCCGTGGCCGCCGGAACGGCGGGTTTCGAGGCGTAGACCACGATTATTTCTTCGGGGCCGCTGATGCCGAGAGCGGCTCTCAGGGAGTTCGCCGCCGTGCCCAGGGCCGGGACTTCGGTTGTCGCCCGGTCATAGGTCAAAAAGCCGTAGGGCAACAGCAGAATGAAGGCCAGGGCCAGGAAGAAATTCCCCCCGTGGCGGCGGCCCTTGCGCTTGAAGGCCGAGAGCTGATCCCCCAGGGCCAGCAGGGCCGCCAGGGGCAGGATGAAGAACAGCATCACCGTCATGGGCCACAGCGCCCAGGGCAGGCTTTCGGTGATAATGAGGGGGCTGGTGGTGAGGGCGGCGAAGGTCAGGCCCGTGGCGCCGCCTCCGGCGAAGGCGCCTAAAATGCCCCACAGGCTGCCCACGGCGGCGTAGAGCAAAACAATGCCCAGGATAACGTCAATGGCCTTGTAGCGGCCCAGCTTGCGCCAGATGGCCACCAACACCCAGATAAAAATGAGCGCCAGGAGCCCGGCCCAGGGCAGCACCGCCGGAACGCCGCCCACCCCGGCCGCGCCGTTCAGGATGGTTTGGCTGGGGCCATAGAGCGCGTCGATGAAAAAGCTGGCGCTCCAGGCCAGGGCCGCGAGGCCCGCGCGGGTGGGCAGCCGCAAAAGCTTGTAGGACAACAGCCCCACCAGGAGGCTCAGGCCCAGCACACCCCAGGCCGTCATGGCATAGGGCCGCAGGGAGAAAAACTGGCTGTCCGCGGCCCACACCGCCACCCCGGCCAGCGATAAAATCAAGAGCACCAGCCAGCGGAACCCGGCCACGGCGGCCAGCTTTTCCGGCCGCTTGCTCTTTTTGCCCGCGTCGGCCCTACTTTTGGAGGCGGCCACGGCCTCTTCCGGGGTCAGCCCCGCCTCCTGAATATCCAGCACCGCCTGCGACTGCGCCGGGGCGGCCTCGCGGTCGTTCATGTCAATACTATCCCGATCGTCGGGCTTTTGGCTGTCGTTCATAATAACGCTCCTCCGTATATGGGACTGGATTAGGAAACCATTTCATGGTACCATAAGCCGTGCTTCGCTTCAACTGCCAAAGATTCTTCCGGGAACAGCAATGAATGATAACAGCCCCGGCGGGCCCCTCGCCGGACTCAGCAAACTGGGGCGGGCTTACCGCCACATGGGCCGCTTCACCGAGGTGGGGGCGGTGCTGGTGAAGTTCGGCTTCGACGACCTTTTGCTGCGGCTGGGGCTCACCGAGCTTCTGGCCCAGGCGCGCGGGCTCATCGGCATCAAACCCCCTGAGCGGCTCCCGGCCGGGCGGTCGGAGCGGGTGCGGCTGGCCATGGAAGAGCTGGGGGTGGTCTTTATCAAGTGGGGGCAATACCTTTCCAGCCGTGAAGACCTCATCCCCGAGGCCTATATCCGTGAATTCTCCAAACTGCAAAATTCGGTGCAGCCCACGCCCTTTGAGGATATTGAGCGGCTCCTGTCCGGCATTATTGCTTCGGGCGAGCTGGTGGGGCTGGAGCCGGAACCGCTGGCCGCCGCCTCTGTGGGGCAGGTGCACGCGGCCCGCCTGAGCGACGGCCGGGAAGTGGCCGTGAAAGTGCGCCGCCCCGGCCTGCGCAAGCAGGTGCTCACCGACCTGGAAATTTTGGCGGAATTGGCCGCCCTGGTGGAAAAGCACCTGCCCGCCCTGGCCTCCGCCCGGCCCTCGGCCATGGTGGCCGAGTTTGGCCGGGCCCTCACCGCCGAGTTGGATTTCACCATCGAGGCCGTGAACCTGGAACGCTTTGGCCGCTTTTACGCCGCCAACCCCAAGGTGAAAATCCCCAAAATCTACCGTTCGCTCTGCAACGACCGGGTGTTGGTAATGGAGCGGGTGGAGGGCCTGAAGTTCAACGACGCCGAAGGCCTGAAAGCGGCGGGGTATGATTTGCGGGAACTGGCCCGCTTCGGCGCGGAAGTCGTGTTTGAGCAGATCATGACCTTTGGCTTTTTCCACGGCGACCCCCACCCCGGCAATTTGCTGGTGCAGCCCGGCCCGCGCATCGCCCTGCTCGATTTCGGCCTGGTGGGGCGGCTGAACCGCCACACCCGCGATATTTTGCTGGACATGACCGTGGGCATGGTGCGCCGCCGTCCCCGCGCCGTGACCCACGCGCTCCTGAAACTGGTGAATGTGGAGGGCGACGCGCCGCCCGACCGCGAACGGCTGGAAGTGGAAGTTGACCTGTTCATGGAAGCCACCCTGGGGCGGCCGCTCAAGGAAGTGAATCTGGGGCGGCTCTTGAACGACATGATGAGCGTGGCCGCGCAAT
This sequence comes from Candidatus Adiutrix sp., assembly GCA_031285975.1. Lineage (GTDB taxonomy): Bacteria > Desulfobacterota > Desulfarculia > Adiutricales > Adiutricaceae > Adiutrix. The sequence goes on from JAITVE010000081.1 coordinate 3,066, forward strand.
ACCAGCTCAGTTTGCCGTCCGACCTGCTCTTGCTCATCAAAGCCCTGGTGCAGGTGGAGGGTTTGGGTTACAAGCTCGACCCGGAATTTGACCTGGCCGACGTGGCCCGGCCCTTTGTTATCGGCCAATACCGGCGGCGTTTCAGCCCCGGCCACTGGTTCAAGCGTTTCGGCGACAGCTTGGCGGATTTGAAAGATTTTTTGGAAATGCTGCCCGGCGACCTCAAGCCCTTGTACCACATGCTCCGCAGCGGCCGCTTCAAAATAGACTTTATTCTGGACGGCATGGACGACCTGCGCCAAACCGTTGACCGGGCCAGCTACCGCCTCAGCTTCGCCGTGGTGCTGGCCTCGCTGGTCATCGGCTCCTCGGTGGTCATCCACGCCGACATCCCGCCCAAGTGGCACGACCTGCCGGTGCTGGGCCTGGTAGGCTTCCTGGGCGCGGCCGTGGTGGGCTTCTGGCTGCTCTATGATTTTTTGAAGAATAGGCGGTTTTGAAGTATAAATTATTGCTTGGCGCTCAATGTCAGGCCAATATCTAAGCAGAGGACATTATGAAGTCGTTATCAGGCAAATGGAGCGGGAGAATAGAGGGAACCAATATCGGTAATATCTTTGCCGAAATAGTTGATATAGATGGAGTTTTAACCGGTACTCTTAAACTTAATGATAACACATATGGACCCGCTACGTTTGAAATCAAGGGTAGATATCAGGATAGTAAAATAGCCATGTTGTTATCACCACAGGAACTCAGCAAAGAGACTCCACTCTCAACGCCGATAGAGGTAAATGGCGTAAAATATGATGTAAAACATCCAGGTACAGTCTTATTTGCCCCAATCAGTATTGATGGCGACATAACTAAAGAAGGAACAATTCAAGGAACTTGGAGAACCCAAAGCCCCACCGCTGGCGTTTTTTCAATGACTCATTCTGACTACTCTACACTCCTAAAAGAAGTCACACCGAATCAAGTTGATGCAAACACAGCGTTTATAATTATGCCAATTGATGGCTCCGACCCTTCTATTCAAGATACGCTTGCAACTATTAAGCGAGCGACCGAAAAATACAGCATCAATGCGGAAAGGGTTGATGAAATTGAGCATTCAGGAAAAATAACGGATATGATAATTGAAAAAATTCAGAAAGCGCGTTTCATTATTTGTGACATAACTCACGAAAGACCGAACGTTTATTATGAACTCGGTTATGCTCATGCCTATGGAAAAGATGTTGTTATCATAGCTAAAGAGGATACTAGAATTCATTTTGACTGTAAGGACTATAATGTGATTCTCTTTCGTGGCTTTACGAATTTGCAGGAACGCCTTGAAGCCAGAATAAAAGAACTTATCAATCCTTCACAAGGCTAACACTAACGGCTGTATATTTTTGAGCAAATTCGCGGCTTTAATTCGGCACCTCGTTGTCCGGTATGGTGAAGTCGCCGCGCTCGACCTTGATTTTCAAGGCGTCCAGAACGCCCAAGGTGGTGTCTATGCCCAGGGAGCGGCACATGGTCATCAGGCCGGTGCTCATGATGACCGTCGGCAAAACTTCCAAACCCTGGCTGTCGCCCTCGGCCTCCAGTTCCTTGACTAAATCAATCACCATGCTGAAAAAACGGCGGCTGATGCGCTCATTGCTTTCCGGGGTCGGGCCTTCCATGTGGTTCTCCTTGCAGTGTTGTTAACCGACGGTGGACAGGTAGGGCACGCTGCACGCCCGGCAGGCGGCCATCTGTTCGTAATGGCCGCTGGTGTGGGCCTGACGCAGCCGCTGGTAAGCCGGGCCCCGCCAGATGTCGGCTAAAGTTTCGGCGGTGGCGTCGCCCATGATGAGCCGCCGCTCCCAGTCACCGCAGCAGGGCCCCACGGGGCCGTCCCAAAAAACGAACATGCGGCGGAAAATATCCGGGCAGACAAAGCCGGGGAAGAGGCCGTATTCCTTCTCGTAATCCAGCCCCATCACCGAGGGCAGCCCGAAGCCGATTTCCGCCACCCCCATGTCCCTGAACAGCTTGATGTAGTCGGCCTTCACCGTTTCCAGCGCGGCGGGTTCCCCCGTTTCCGGCAGCACCATAGAGGCTCTGGTCTGCACCTCCCGGCGGCCCAGGGATTCTTTGACGGCCATAAAGCCCTTGATATTGGCCAGCGTGCGGCCATAGTCCGCGCCCACCCGCACGGCCTGGTATTCCGTTTCATAGGGCGAGTCAAACGAAAAAAATATGTCGCTCAAGCCCGCTTCCAAAAGCTCGGCGCTTTTGGCCTCGGTGAGCAAGGTGGCGTTGGTGTTCATCATCACCCACAGCCCGCAGCTGGCGGCCAGGCGCACCATGTCCGCCAGCCGGGGGTAGAGCAGGGGTTCGCCCAGGAAGTTGAGTTTTATGGATTTCAGGCCCCGCGCCACGCCTTCCTCGATGAGCTTTTCATAGAGCCCGAAATCCATGTCCCCCGGCCGCCCCTGGGGGTTCCATTCCCCGCGCCCCTCGCGGATGTAAAAGCTGCGCGGGCACATGGAGCAGCTGAGGTTGCAGCGGTTGGTGGGGTCTAAATCCAGGTGGAGCGGGAAGGGGCCGGGGTCGCGGGTGAGGGGCCGCTCGTCCCACTGGCGGCGGTACTCAAACCATTCGGG
>JAITVE010000157.1 GCA_031285975.1 Candidatus Adiutrix sp.
AGGTTTTACTCTTCAGTAAATTTGTGGTACTCTGAAAAAAGTGGGGCTGGGGACGAAATTAGCAGCAGGCGGCCGGATATGATATGCAGATATACCTTCTCAGAGACCATTGAACCCGCCCGTGACGGGGAAAAGCCTGATTGGATAAATCTGGCCGACCCGGATGAAAATGAGCTGGCCGCGCTGGGCCGGCAATACCAGTTGCCCGCCTGGTTTTTCACCGATCCGCTGGATCCCAAGGAGCGGCCCCGGATAGATCAGGACGGCGCGGCCGTGCTTCTGGTGGCCCGCCTGTCGCAGCGGGAAATGCTGCCCGACGGGCCGGTGTTCCGCACCGTGCCGGTGGGGGTCATCCTCAGCGGCGAGGTGGTCATCACCGTCTGCCGCAGCCCGGATCTGGTGGACGCGCACCTCCGCCGCCTGTTTTCCCGCAAACGCCACTGGACCCGCGTGCGCCTGGCTTTCGCCCTTTTGTACGCCTCGGGCACCTGCTTCATCGAAACCATTGAGCGCATGGAAGATTTAGCGCTGGAAGCGGAAACCCGCCTGCGCCGCCAGCCGGAAAATGAAGAGCTGCTGGCCCTCCTGAGCATCGAAAAATCCCTCATCGACACCACCGTGGCCCTGAAATCCAACCACGTGCTCATGGATAAATTCCGCCCGGCGGACGCCCTCGGGCTACCCCTGACCAAAGAAGAGCGCGACCTTTTGGACGACGCCCTCACCGAAAACCAGCAGGCCATCTTCATGGCCGAAATTTTCGGCCAAATCCTGGCCGGCATGAGCGACGCCTTTGGCAGTATTATATCCAACAACCTCAACAAAACCATGAAATTCCTGGCCGGGGTGACCATTGTGCTGATGCTCCCGACCTTGATTGCCGGGCTCTACGGCATGAACGTGGCCCTGCCCGGCGCCGCCGCCCCGGCGGCCTTCGCCGTACTCTGCTCTGTGTGCCTGGCGCTGGTGCTGGCCGTCAGCATCCTGTTCGCCAAAAAGAAGTGGTTCTAAAAATTTGGGAGGAAATATGAAGACTCAACTGGATCAGGCGGCTTTAAACCAGCTTTTCCTGGAAGCCCGCACCTTCAATACATTCACCGCGAAAGCCGTGGACGACGCGACCCTTAAAAAACTCTATGACCTTTTAAAATGGGGGCCGACGGCGGTGAACTGCCAGCCCGCCCGCTATGTTTTCGTGAGGGGCGGGGCGGGCCGGGCGCGGCTGCTGCCGTCCCTGATGCCCGGCGGCAACGTGGCCAAGGTGGAGAGCGCGCCGGTGACGGTTATTGTGGCCTTTGACTCGCAGTTTTACCAGCACCTCGCCAGCCAGTGGACGGCCTATGACGCGGCCAAACCCTTTGCCGCCGACGCGGCGATGGCCGGGGAAGCCGCCTTCCGCAACGGTTCGCTCCAGGGGGCTTACCTTATCCTGGCCGCCCGCGCCCTGGGGTTGGACTGCGGCCCCATGAGCGGCTTTGACAACGCCAAGCTCGACGCCGAATTTTTTCCGGACGGCCGCTTCAAGTCCAACTTCCTGGTGAGCCTCGGCTACGGCGACGAAAGCGGCTGCTACCCGCGCGGCCCGCGCCTGGCCTTCGACGAGGCCGCCCTCATCGTTTGACATTTTCGCGCCAACAATAGAGTATTTTGCAATTTACCTGCCTTTAGTAAATTGCAAAATACGCAAACATCCGGGCACTTTTCATTTTTCGCATATGACCTTGAAATAGAAAAGCGCTCTAGCAAGCGGGCATCAAATGCACAGCAATTTGATGCCCGCTTCTGCTTTACGCGATGGCTGTCTTTCTTCTCGGCTTATCCCGAAATGAATTCCAGCGGTATGTGCGCCAGTTGTTCCTCCGGTTCCCAATTTTTCGGTTTTTTATCTTCCTGAAACCACGGCATACCTTTATTGAGCCAGTCTTGACGCTCTTGTCCGGCTAATACTGGCGTTTCATCCATCACTCCAAATTGCACGCCGCAACAGGGGCAGACTTCAAAACTTGGCGTATCGTTATAGACTCCCCACGGGAAAAAATCCAACCTGTAACCGCACACACGGCAACAATCAAAGAATTTTTTCCGACTTGAGTCAAAATTTATGAGATGACTCTTTGCGGTTTTGGTCAGTTTCAAATAGACTTGAGCTGCCTTGTCCTTTACCTCAGCCTCGCTAAAGTAAACATTTGGAATTTTCAAGTCGTCTTCAAATGGTGAAAACCGTCCTGCGACAAGAGATAAATCATGGAACAACATATACTCTGCCTCAGAAAGAGTATCATAATCCAACTCCAGATTATAAATGCGCTCAAATTCATCGGCAAAGATATCTGTCGTATAGTTGCCCTTATAAAAATGTTCAAGCAAATACAACAACTGCTCTCGTGCATCCATAGCGCATTTTGGGTATTACGCCAGTTCGGCCGATTCGCGGGCGATGATGCCGCCAGCCATGAGCACCGCTGCTTTGACCAGGCGGGCGCACTGGGCTTTACGCTCGGGGGAGCTGTGTTCCATGCCTTTGGTCAGAACGCGGCAGCAGGCGGCTTTGTGCGTTTCGCGGAAGCGGTCGTGCATTTCACAGAAGAGGGCGCGGGCTTTTTTGACGGCTTCGGGGTTCTGTTCGCCGTCGGCCCGGCCGTGGTAGCCGAAAAACGCGCCCAGGGCCATTTGCCCGGCGGCCAGGGCTCCGCAGGTGCAGCCCGCGCCGCCCATGCCGCCGCGAAAGGCGCTGGACATGGCCACGGCCGATTCCGGGAAATAGTCTTCAAAAGTTTCCTGAAAGGCCAGAAGAACCGATTCCGAGCAGCCAAACTGTTGCCCGGACATTAAAAATTCGGCCCGGCTGGCCATTTTGTCCCAATCCGCCGCGCTGAGTTTCCCGGCCCGGCACAATCTTTCATTCCGTTTCATAAGTATATGCTTGTCCTGCTTCATTAGAGCGCTTTTCTATTGTAAGGTAGTCTGCATAAAATGAAAAGCGCCCGGATGTTTACGTATTTTGCAATTTACTAAAGGCAGGTAAATTGCAAAATGCTCTAGAGCGCTTTTCTATTGTAAGGTAGTCTGCATGAAATGAAAAGCGCCCAGATGTTTACGTATTTTGCAATTTACTAAAGGCAGGTAAATTGCAAAATGCTCTAATGGATACAACACGCGGAAGCCGTGCGGCTGGTGCGAAAAGAATATTCATCTGCCAGTATGCTAGCATCGCCGCCGCAAGAATGCAAGAGCGGCGCCGACTCTTTCAAGCCAGCGCCGCTGCTGCTCTCTATCAAATGCCTTTGAGCATCTCACCGCTCGTAGACGATCCGGCCGTCAATCATGGTCATATCAACTTTTAAATCGTTGATGTCCATGGGGTCGATGGCGAGGATGTCGCCGGAGAGGATAATGAGGTCGGCAAGCTTGCCGGGCTCAATGCTGCCTTTGATGTCTTCCTCGTAGGTGGCGTAGGCTCCGTGGAGGGTGACGCAGCGGACGGCTTCCAGCACGGTGATGGCCTGGGTGCGGTCGCACTGCTCATTTTTGGTGCGGTCATAGCGGTTCACGGCTGCGTCAATGAGGGCCAGGCCCGCCGGGTAGGACGGGAAATCGCTGTGCAGCGAGCAGTGCACGCCCGCGTCCAGCATACTGCGGAGGGCGCAGATGTAGCGGTTCCGCTCCTCGCCGTAGAAATTCTTAAAAGCCCCGCCGAGCTTTTGGATGGAGGAGACGTTGACGCTGGGGCAGATGTCCATTTTGGCCATGCGCTCCACCAAGTCCTGATCCACAATGGTGCAGTGCTCAATGCGGTGGCGCAGGTCGGGGCGGGGGTTCTTGGCAAAGGCTTTTTCATAACCCTCCACCATGTATTCAATGGCCTCGTCGCCGATGGCGTGGGCCGTGGCCTGGCACTCCGCGTCGTGGATGCGGCCAATGTATTCGGCCACTTCTTCCCGCTCCCAGCCTTTTTCGCGGGGCAGGTTCGGGTTGTGGGAATAGGGTTCGCGGGTGGCGCAGGAGGGGCCGCCGGAGCCGCCGTCAATCATGAATTTGCAAGGGCCGATGCGGAAATGCTCGTCCCCCAGGCCGCTGGTCAGGCCCAGGCCCAGCCAGTGGTCGTTGTCCTCCATGGAGAAGGATTTGCCAAAGATGCTGTGAAGGGCCATGGTGCAGCGCACGGTGAAGCTGCCGTCGCGGCAGATTTTCTGCATGATGTGGTAGGACGGCGCGTCGCATTCCCCGCAGTCGGTGATGGAGGTGACGCCGTTTTCCAGGAGGTGCTTCCGGGCCTTCATGGCCGCGGCGGCCTGGTGCTCCTGGGTGTACTCGACTTCCTTCCAGAGGCGGAAATGGGTGTGGCCGCGCACCATGCCGGTGAGCTTGCCGTCAATGACCTCCACTTCGTCGGGCGGGAACTTGGCCGCGTCCGCCGGGGCAAAAACGCCCAGGTAGGCCAGGGCCTTGGTGTTATACATGCAGATGTGGCCGCCGCCGTGCATACAGTGCACGGGGTTGTTGGGGGCAATGGCGTCCAGTTCCTCAATGGTGGGGTGGCGGCACTCCGGGAAAAGGGTGGGCTCGTAGCCCATCATGGAGACCCACTGGCCGGGCTTTTTCAGGGCCAGGGCTTTTTTCAGGGTCTCCAGCATTTCGGCCAGGGAGGCGCAATGGCCGTGATAGGTGTTTATCATGGCCGCGTCCAACTCCGGGCCGAGGAGGCCGGAGAGGATGGGGTGGTAATGGGTGTCGTTCATGCCCGGCATGAGGGTGCGGCCAGCCAGGTCGATCACCTTTGTTTTGGGGTCGATAATTTTTTCCAACTCGGCGTTTGTCCCGGCGAAGACGATTTTGTTGCCCTTGACGGCCACGGCCTCGGCCGTGCCGTCCTGCGCGTCTACGAGCAGAACTTTCCCGTTTTTAAACGCCACGTCGGCGTATGAATAATCGAAGCTCATAATTTTCCTCTTCTCCCGAACAGGCGATGCGTGTACAAAAAAGGCGGCCCCCAGAGTTGAGGGCCGCCTGCGGCGCGGCCTGGCTTAGTTAAAGAACAGGTCGATGGTCTCCTTATCCGACTTTTTGCCGAACTGACAGCCGATGACGAACACGACAATGGATATCAGTATGGAGGGCACAATCGGCGTCATCCCGAAGAAGCTTATCTTCTGCGTCGTAATAATTAAAAACGCTGCGACGCTGATGACGGAGGACAACAGGGCCCCCGTGGCGTTGGCGCCCTTCCAGTACAGCCCGAAGAGGATGGGGCAGAGGAAGGCGCATTCCAGGCCGCCCATGGCGAAGAGGTTGATCCACACGATGAGGTCGGGCGGATAGATGGTGAAAAGGAAGACGATGAAGCCCACCACGAAGGTGGTGGCGGTGCTCATGGCGCTGATTTTCTTGGTGAAGGCCGCGTCGGTTTTGGCCGCGCCCTCGCCTTTTTCCTTGGCGATGTAGTTGAGGTACAGGTCTTTGATGAGGGCCGCCGAAGCCAAAAGCAACAGCGCCGAGACCGTGGACATAACCGCCGACAGCGGCGCGGCGATGAAGAGGCCCGCCATCACCGGGTTCATGTGCTTCATAACCACGGCGGGAATGACGTAGTCAGCGGTTTTGACTTCGTTGGGGTCGAGGATGGCGGGGATCAAAACGCCCGCGAAGTGCATGACCAGCATGAGGAAGCCCACCACGATGGTGCCGTAGATCATGGCGTCGTGGAGGGACTTGGTGTTTTTAAAGCCCATGCCGCGCACGGCGGTCTGCGGCAGGCCCAGAACGCCGATACCCACCAGCACCCAGAAGGACATGAGGTAATTCTTGGCCAGGGTGCCGCCGGAGGTGATGTCGCTCCACACCGGGTTCACGGTGTTGAGCTTGGTGGTGATGGCCTCCAGCCCGCCGCCCACGCTGATGATGGTGTAGAGGATGATGAAGCCGCCCAGCACCATAATCAGGCCCTGGATGGTGTCGGTGATGACCACGGCCTGGAAGCCGCCGATGGCGGTGTAGAGGATGACCACCACGCCGAAGAGCACCAGGCCCCAGATGTAGGGCATACCGGTGACGGTTTCAAACAAAATCGCGCCGCCCAGGAACTGGGAAACCATCTGGGCCATGAAGAACAGAATGAGGGCCACAGTGGAGATAATGACCACGGCCGGGGATTTGTAGCGGGCCCGGAGATAGTCGGTGACCGTCACGGCCTCGGTTTTGCGGGCGATAATGGCGAATTTCTTGCCCAGAATACCCAGGATGATGAAGGCCGTGGGCACCTGAATCATGGAGAGATACACCCAGGACAAGCCCCGGCTGTAGGCCACGCCGGGGCCGCCGATGAAGCTGCTGGCGCTGGTGAAGGTGGCGATGAGGGTCATGGCCAAAACCAGCCCGCCCATGGAACGGCCGCCGATGAAGTAGTTGTTGACAAAGCCTTTACCGGCGGCCGCGTCTTTGCGGGCCTGGATTTTACTGGCGTACAGGCCAATGGCCAGGTTGGCGAGCAGGTAAATGACCAGAACGGTTATCAGGGTTGCTGAGTATGACATGGCTCTTTTCCTCTCACTTCTTCGCGGCTTCGGGGTCGTCGGCTGCTTCTTCAAGGCTGAAATTCTTGAAGAAGAGTTTTACCACAATAATCGTGGCCGCGGAAAACAGCACGTAGCCCACCACGCTGCTCAAGAGGAACCAGTTGGGTATGCCCATGGTATAGCTCTGGTTTTCGCCCGCCAGCCCGTAGCCTGTGAAATACCACCACAGGAAAAAAATCACATACATAGCCACGGAAATGAGCGCCTCTTTTTTCATCTGGGCGTTCCGTTCCCGTTCGGTCAGTTTTTGATCCATGCTTCGTCCTCCTTGTTGTTAGGGAATGTAGCCATTATGCCTTGGGGTAACTGCTTTGAATGGTTTTAATCAGGCTGGTCAAAACGGCGTTCACCGGGGTGGGCACGCCGGTTTCCAGGCCGCCGTCCACCACCGCGCCGTTGATGACCGCGATTTCGGTTTGGCGCTTGGCCATCACGTCCTGGAGCATGGAGCAGGTGTTCTGCCCGGTCATGCGGGTCACTTCGCGCACGTGCTCCAGAGGGTCGCCCGCCGGGAAGGTTATGCCCTTGGCCTTGGCCACGGCCAGGCATTCGTTGACCGCCGCTTCCTGGAGGGCCGCGCTCTCGGGAAAGTCCAGAATTTGGCCGTTTTTAATGTTGCACACAGCGGCAATGGCGTTGATGCCCACGTTGACGCTGAGCTTGCTCCAAATCAGGCCCAGCACGTTGTCGGCCACTTTGCCGAAGAGCCCGGCGCGGTCGAGCACGCCTTTGAGCCTGGTGACGCGCTCGGTGATTTGGCCGTCCAACTCGCCGATAACCGTGTCGCCCGAGCCGCCCTGGTGGATGCGCCCCGGCCCCTTGATGGAGGCCCCGAAGGCGGTGGTGCCGGCGATAACCTGTTTGGCGGGCACCACTTTGCAGATTTTTTCCACATTGCCCAGGCCGTTCTGAAGGGTGAGCACCATGGTGTCCGGCCCGATCAGGGCGGCGGCCTGGCGCACGGCTTCCTCGGTGAGGGTGGCTTTGACGAAAACCACCACCAGCTCGGCGGGCCCGGCCTCGGCGGCGGAATACATGCCGCGCAGGTTTTTGATAACCTTCTCCCCGTCGGGAGTCATGATGGTGAGGCCGTTTTGGTTGATGGCGTCCATGTGGTCTTTCCAGATGTCCACCAGGGTGACCTGGTTTTCGCCGGATGAGGCCAGAAAACCGCCGTAGATGCAGCCCATGGCGCCCGCGCCTAAAATTGTGATGTTCATGATAACTCCTTGGTTACTTGCCTTTTACCAAATCGGGCAGGAAGGTCAAAATATCGGGCAGATAGGTAAACAGCAAGAGCACGGCCATCAGGCTGAAAAGATATGGGAGGATGCGCTTGCTGATGCTTTCCACCGTGGCCCCGGACACGTTGGCGGCCACATAAAGGTTCACGGCCATCGGCGGGGTAATCATGCCGATGGAGGTGTTGATGACGATAATCAGGCCCAGGGCAATGGGGTCAAGCCCGAACTGTTTGGCGATGGGCAGAAGGATGGGGGTCATCAAAAGAATGATGGACTGGGTTTCCAAAAAGCAGCCCAGAAACAGCAGGGTCGCGTTCATCATCAGGAAGATGACGTATTTGTTCTGGAACAGTTCCAGCACCGTGCTCATGATTTTGGGGGGAATGCCCGCGCTGGTCATCAGCCAGGAAAAGGGCGCGGCCATGGCCACGGTCAACAGCACAATGGCCGTGCTGATGGAGCTTTTGATGAAGATTTTCGGTAAATCCTTAAACGGCAGTTCCTGGTAAACCAGGCAGCTGATGCCGAAGGCGTAGACGCAGGCCAGGGCCGCCGCTTCGGTGGGGGTGCAGAATTTGCCGTAAATGCCGCCGAGGATGATGACGGGCATCATGAGCGCGGCGATGGCGTCCACAAAGGCTTTGGCGATAACGGCGAAGGGGAGGCGCTCCACCGAGCGTTTCTCGAATTTCGCGCAGGTGAGGATGCTCACCGCCACCA
>JAITVE010000115.1 GCA_031285975.1 Candidatus Adiutrix sp.
ATCCCCCTCCTTCATAGCATTCCAGCCTTGCCTGACTCCCCACAGCCCCTCCCCTCTTCCCTGTTGCCATCTTTTATAATAATTTATATATAATTATCATAAAAAGCTTGACTTTTAAAAATAATTGCCATAATCTGTAATGGTCGAAAAAGCTTATACCGCGGAAGAAAGCCCCGCAATGGTGCGGGGAAGGCCGGGCCCGGTTGCGGCAGTCCCGCGCCTCACTATAGGGAGTCATGCCAATGAAAATTCTGTCGTCAAGCCTGCTGGCTCTGGTTTTGGCCGCCGGGCCCGTCTGGGCCCAGGAATCCCAGGTGTTTGAATTTGATTATGACCAGCAGGGCAACGCCACCGCCGTGACCCTGCCGGGCGCGGCCGCCCCCGCCCAGCCGGCCGCGCCGAGGACGGCTGTTGCGCCGCCCGCACGCACGCCGCAGGGAGCCGCCGCCGCGAAGGATAACACCATCACCCTCGTCGGCCAGCCCGACCCCGCTGGGGATGCTCCCCCGGCTTTGAGTGATGACGAGCTTTTCGATCTTTTCGCGGCCCCGGAAACCGAGCAGACTCTCGTGACCCCGGCGGGCGCGCCGCCGGTCATCGCAGTTCCGGCGGCTCCCGGCGAGGCCCAGGTGGAAAAAGCCCAGCCGCAGTCGCGGCCCGCCCCGGCTCAGGCGGCTCGTCCAAGCAACAATGCGGGGGCAAGCCGGGCTCAGACCGCTGTAACGGCCCCGGCGCAACAAGCTTCCGCCGCCGACCAGCCCTCCGTGGCGACCGTCACCAAATCCGCCCCGGCGGCCCTGGCGGTGGCCCGCGTTCAGCGCGTGACCAGCCAGCAGCAGCGCTGGTTGTTGGCGCACCATAACTGGAGCAAGGCTCCCCGCAGTCAGGCAAAACCCGTGTCGCTGGTTCCCAACCGGCCCCTGTACCCTATGGATAAACCGGGCGCGCCCATTGTCCGGGCGCGGAGCGCTTCGGTCACCCCCAAAATCCTCCGCCGGTCGGCGGGGACAGTGGTGGAATTGACCCGTTTTCCCTGATTTTTACGCCCGGCTTCGCGGCGGGCAGTCTTTTTGCAACGATCATATTTACTGGAATAAGAAAGAAATATCGGCAATGCGCGAAATCCCTCATTGGAATCTGGATCAACTCTATGCGCCGGACAGCCCGGCCCTGAAAAGCGACCTGGCGGCTCTGGACGAGCAGGCGGCCCGCTTCGCCCGCTGGCGGGAGCGGCTCGCGGCGGATATCACTCCCGCTGATTTCACGCGCCTGGTTGCGGAGCTTGAGGATGTGCACCGGCTGGCCCACCGCCTGTCGGGCTACGCGGCCCTGGCCTTTGCCCAGAACACCCAGGATCAGAAGGCCCTGGCCTTCATGGCCAAGATGGACGAAAAAATGGCCGACCTGGGCAACGAACTGCTTTTCTTTGAAATCTGGTGGAAGGAACTGCCCGAGGAAAAGGCCGCGCCCCTGATTGCCGCCGCCCCGGATTTCGCCTACTGGCTGCGCCGCACCCGGGCCCTGCGGCCCCATACCCTGCCCGAAGAGCAGGAAAAAATCGTCAACCTCAAAGACGTGACCGGTCGCGAAGCCCTCATCGCCCTCTACGATTCCATCACCAACCGCTACCGCTACCGCACTGATTTTGTGCCGGGCGGCGACGGGCGGGAAGTGACCCGCGACGAATTGATGGTGCGCGTCCGCAGTGACCAGCCCGAGGTGCGGGCCGGGGCCTACCGCGAACTGTACCGCGTCTACGCTCAGGACGGGCCCATCCTGGGGCAGATTTACCAGACCGCGGTGCGCGACTGGCGCGTGGAAAACATCCGCCTGCGCCATTATGATTCGCCCCAGGCCGTGCGCCACAAGGCCAACGACCTGCCCCCCGAGGCCGTGGCCGCCTTGCTCAAAGTGGCAAGGGAACGGGCCCCGCTCTTCGGCGAGTTTTTCAAGCTCAAAGCCAAAGCCTTGAATATCAAACTCCGCCGCTACGACCTTTACGCGCCCCTCACCGCTGACGACCAGACGGTGAGCTTTGAGGACGGCGTCACCGAAGTGCTGGAGGCCTTCGGGGCTTTCAGCCCCCGCTTCCGCGAACTGGCCGCCGCCATCATCGACGGCCGCCGCTTCTCGGCCCGGCCCCAGCCCGGCAAGCAGGGCGGCGCCTTTTGCTATTCCATGCTCCCGACCGACCTGCCCTGGGTGCTCATGACCTACAACGGGCGGCGGCAGGACTTGTTCACCATGGCCCACGAGTTGGGGCACGGCCTCCATTCGCAGCTGGCCAAAGAACACAACCTGTTCCACTTTCACGCCACGTTGCCGCTGGCCGAGACCGCCTCGACCTTTGGCGAAATGCTCCTGGCCGACCGTTTGATGAAGCGCGCCGCCTCAAACCGGGAGCGGGCCAACATGCTGTTTCACCTTTTGGACGACGCCTACGCCACCATCGGGCGGCAGGCCTTTTTTGCCATGTTTGAAATACAGGCCCACGAGATGATTGAAAACGGGGCCACCGTTGATGAGCTGGCCGACGCCTACCACCAGAACCTTGCCGAACAATTTGCCGACGCCGTAGACCTGACGGACGAGTTCCGCTGGGAATGGGTCAGCATTCCCCACATCTTCCACACCCCCTTCTATGTCTACGCCTACAGCTTCGGCCAGCTCCTTGTTTACAGCCTTTGGCGGCAATATGAAAAGGAAGGCCCGGCCTTCGTGCCCCGCCTGACGGCCCTCTTGGCCAAGGGCGGCTCGGCCCCGCCGGAGACCATCCTCCGCGAGAGCGGCCTGGGCCCCCTGGATGAAAAATTCTGGCAGGGCGGCTTTGAGGTCATTGAAAAAATGCTGACCGACCTCAAGGCGCTGCTGTAGCAAAGGTTATGCAGGATTTTACCAAAGCTCCGGTCTGGCCGGGGTCGGCTCCCGCCGCGTTGCGGGAGTTGCCCTGGCCTGATTTTTTGGCGAAATCCTTCGGCTGCGCCGGAGCCGGTTTTCTGCTCGGGCTCCTGATGATCGCCGCCGCCCTGCTTGTGCCGCCCCCGGCCTTCCTGGCCAACCACGCCCTGGGGCTGGGCTGGCTGTGTTTTTTGTTCATGATGCTGGGCAACTGGGTCATACCCGGCCGGAGCATGGGCAGGAACGTGGCGGGGCTGGCGGTGTTTTCCATGGCCGCCGCCCTGCTGGCCCTGATTATCGTCTTCAAGCACTTTCACCGCCCGGAACTGTTTTTGCTGCTGCGGTGGTGGCTGACGATGGTTCTGATGCTGGGCCTCTCGGGCCTGGTTTTGCGGAAACAGCCCGAGCTTTCGACTATCATGGTCTACCTGCTCTGCCAGGCGGTGGCCTTGGCCTGTACTCTCTTTCCGTTCCAGTCCTTCTTCTGGCTAAACGTGGCGGTGGCGGGCACCCTGCCCCTCGGGGTCTCGATTTGCCTGGGCCGCCTGCGCTGGGAACTCAACCCCGACCGCAAGCCGGTCACTCTGCCGCTCTGGGCCGCGCCCTATCTGGGGGTTCGATTGCCGTATTTCATGCTGGTGGCCTGCCTCAACCGGGCTTTGTATCCGGCCTTTATCTTTGCCGCCGCGATGTCGAGCGACTCCCAGGGGCGCAGCCATATGCCGGAGTCGTTTTTTCTGGGCCACATAAGCGGGACGATTTATCGGGATTTTTGGCCGAAAAAAGAGGAAGACCTGCGCGGTATCCGGCCGGGCGGCTTCTAATGCGCGCCCCGGCTTCCGGCAGCATGACAGCCCTCACGTTCCCCTCGCCCCGGCCCCAAAAGCCGGGGTGTGCTTTTTCCCAGGCCGCTACATATAGTGTGCGTGCAAAAAATTGTAATAGTAATCCAAGCTTTCCTATGCTAAAATCAATATAATTGAAAGGTTTACTCGCGCGGTATTTTTGACGGATACTCGTTGACGGTAGTATTTAAGGTGGGGACATGAAACGGACGCTTGCGCTTATCGTGACGGCCTGGCTGGCGGTGTTTTCCGTTGGGATGGCGGCGGCTCAAGGCTCTTCCGGGCCGGAGGCGGCCCCGGCGTATCAGAAAATCCCCGGCGTAACCGTTGAGGAGATCGCGGCCATCGAGGCCATGCGGGCTGAGGGACGCGCCTTCACCTGCGGCTTTTTGGATTCCACCGAGGCCTTCGTTCAGAACGACGGGCGGCTGGACGGCTTTTCCGTCTTGCTCACCGGCCTTTTGAGCGATCTTTTCGACCTCCGCTTCACCGCCACCCGCTACCACCGCTTTGACCTTTTGCTGGCCGACCTTGAAACCGGGGAACTGAATTTTTCCGGCGAACTGACGCCCACCGCCGTCCGCCGGGGGACGAAAGACGAATGGTTTGAAGTGGGCGACCACGTGGAGCGCGGCAAGGGTTATTTCATGTCCACCCCCACCGCCGGCCGCCGACTCCGCATTTTCACCCTGGCCGGTTCGCCAGCGCGCGATGAAACCAACCTGACCGGGCTGAAAATAGGCTTCCTTGAAGGCACTTCAACCCCCAGCGACATCCGGCAGGCCTACCACCTGAACTTTGAGGCGGTGGACGTGGCCATGCCCGAAAATGCCGGGCCTGACTACGGCTCGTATGACCTGGCCGTCGCCATGCTGAAAAGCGGCGAGATCGACGCCTTTATCGGGGAAGGCACCGCCGACCACGCCTTCAGCAAATTCAACCTGACGGGCGAGACCATCCGCTCGGCCGTCATTTTCCCGATGCTCCACATCCCGGTGTCCCTGTCCACCGCCGACCCGGAACTGAAGGCCGTCATTTCCGTGCTGGATAAATTCATGGCTAAAGACGGCGTGGACGCGCTGTACGCCCTCTACAGCGAAGGCGAACTGCGTTATGCGAAAAACAAATGGTACAACGCCCTGAACGTTGAGGAACTGGCCTATTTAAACGAACTGCGCTATCTGCGCAAGTCCATCGCCGTGGAATCCGAGCACGACAATTACCCGGTCAGCTTTTACAACGAAACCAACGGCCGCTTCGAAGGCATCGCCCTGGATGTGCTGGATCACATCAGCCGCCTGACCGGCATCCCCTTTGAAATCGTCTCCACTAAAGACGACGTGTGGGAGGACATGTTCAACCGGGTCAAAAGCGGCCAAAGCCCCATGGTGGCCCAACTGCTGAAATCCCAGGCGCGGAGCCGGGATTTCATTTGGAGCGACGCCCCCTACTCGCGCTCCTACTACGCCCTGTTGTCCAAGCTGGACTATCCCAACCTCTCCAGCTACCTGGTGCGGCGCGCCTCGGTGGGGGTTATGCAGGCTTCCGGCCACCAGGACATTTACCAGGAAAGTTTCCCGGACAACAACAACCTGGTGGAGTACGGCACGTTCAACGACACCCTCGACGCTCTGGAGCGCGGCGAGGTGGAGCTGGTCATGGGCTCTGAGCACATGCTGCTGAACCAGATAAATTACCGCGAAAAATCGGGCCTGAAAATCAACCTCAAGCTCGGCGCTTCCATGGATTCCTACTTTGGCTTCAACAAGCATGAAACCATCCTGCGCTCCATCATCAGCAAGGCCCAGCAGTCCGTGCCCATAGAAATCATCGAGACCAACTGGACCAGCCGCAGCTTTGACTACAGCAGCAAAATGGCGGCGGAGCGAACCCGCTCGATGGCCGTTTTCATCATCATCCTCTCGGTGGTGCTGATGGGCACGGTGGCCGTTCTGATAAACAACATCAAGCTCGGCCGCTACCTCAAAAAAATCGCCAACAGCGACGCCCTGACCGGCATTTACAACAAGCGTTTTTTCATGAAGCTGGCCGAGATTCAGCAATCGCGCTCCCTGCGCACCCAAAGCGACTGCTTCATCATCATCTTCGACCTGGATCACTTTAAAATCGTCAACGACACCTACGGCCACGTGGCCGGGGACAAGGTGCTGCAGGAAGTGGCCCAGCGGGTGAAAAATTCCATCCGGCCCTATGACATTTTCGGGCGCTACGGCGGTGAGGAGTTCATGCTGCTGATAACCGACGTAAAGCCCATCACCAAGGAAAACGTCATCGCCAGCGTGGAGCGCATCCGGCAGGAAATATGCCGCGCCCCGGTGGAATTCGACGGCAAGGACATTTTCGTCTCCGCCAGCTTCGGCATTGCCTACGCCTTCCCCAGGAACGATATGAACGCAGCCATTGAATACGCCGACAAGGCCCTCTACCGCGCCAAAAACGCCGGGCGCAACCGCACGGTTTTTTTCACGGGGTGACGGGGCTGTAAGGCTTTCGTCACTGGCAAGTGCGTTAGGGCAACCGCCACGGCATTATTACCGCCCCGTCCGTCACCCCGGCGAAGGGCGGGGCCTATGCCTTTCGCCGGTGCCGCCGACCATGACGGTTGCCGCCACCGCCCTACGCTCCCCACTCGTCATTCCTGCGAAGGCAGGAATGACGGCGGAGGTGGTTCGCATTTGAGGCGTTTTTTCAAGTGCGTCAGCCTGAGGCTCACTTCATGAGTATGAGATGTAGCCATTGACCGGCTTCCGCACGGCGCTCACTGCGAAATAACAGGAAAACAGTATGCGGAAAAAGCTCTTCATTATTATGGCGGCGTTGTGTCTGGTTGCGGCGGGGCTCATCATGGGGACTGCTTTTTCGGCCCCCGAAAAGACGTATACCAACAGCATCGGCATGGAGTTCACGCTCATTCCAGCGGGGTCGTTTAACTGGGAAGGGGATTGGTACAAGAGCGCGATCGACAGCTTTGACCAATTCGGTGAGTCTGTATATAGTGAAACAATCATTACAGATACGCCGCCCCGCACGATTACCATCAGCAAGCCGTTCTACATGGGCACATACGAAGTGACGCAGAAGCAGTGGG
>JAITVE010000254.1 GCA_031285975.1 Candidatus Adiutrix sp.
AGGGGGTGTACCCATGAATCAGGAACCGATTTTAATCGCCGGTATTGACGCTATTGCCCGGACTCTGGGCTTGAGCCCAACCACTGTGGAGAAGGAAATCATTGGCAGGCCAGGCTTTCCAGCCTGTCAGCTCAAGCCGCGCGGCCAGTGGCTCACCACCCGGCAGAAGCTCAGCGAGTGGGCCGAGGGCATCTTCTCCGCCCAGCCCCAGAGTGGCCAGCAAGCTGCCGCCTCGGCAAACCATTGAGCATCAAGATTTTTGCCTTGAGGCGAATTTTTTTGTTGACAAAAACTGCAAGACGGGTTTATATTCAGAACACGTTTTTTCAGGAGCTTTTGTCATGACCAGCCGCAATTATTACTACTTTTGGTTTAGCAACGCGAGGGCCAGCAGGTCTTCGGTTGGCTTCGTTCGCTCCTGAACGACTGACTGAAAGTTTCCAGCCGGGCCTCCTCGCAATGCGAACGGAGGCCCGGCTTTTTTTATGCTACGCACACAACACATTGTAAGACAAGGCGAATGACCATGCTGACGCAGCACGACATATTTTTTTACTATAGCTGGTTTAGCTCCGCGAGGCCCCGGGCGTCGCCGGTTTACGGGTTAGTATAACCTCCGAACTGAAGCACACGCCGGGCCCCCTCGCAACACGCGAATGGGGGCCCGGCTTTTTTTATTGGCATTGAGACACAATCCGGCTACGGCCGAAAAAAAGAGAGAAAACGTTATGAGCACACAGTTGATTATCCTCATCTGTTATGTCGCAGCCCTGCTGGGGCTGTCCTTCTGGTCTACGCGCCTGATGAAAAACTCCAAAGGCGACGGCGCGCTGAACTACCTTCTGGCCGGGCGCAACATGCCCACGCCGCTCATCACGGTGATGCTGGTGGGCCTGGCCGTGGGGGGAGCCTCCACGGTGGGCGTGGCCGAAAGGGCCTACACCAGCGGGCTGTCCGCCGGGTGGTACAACGCGGCCTGGGGCGCGGGCGGCATTGTGGTGGGGCTTTTCGTGGCCCGGCACTTCCGGCGCATGTCCGTTAAAACCGTGCCGGAAATGATGGGCGCCATGTTCGGCCCCAAGGCGCGCTTTTTGAGCGTCATCTGCCAGCTTTTGGTGATGATAAGCATCACGTCGCTGCAATACGTGGCGGGCGGGGCCATCCTGGCCGCGCTCCTGCCGGACATCTTCACCTTCAACCAGGGCATGATCGCCTCGGCCGTCATCTTCATCGTCATCACCGTGGTCGGCGGCTACTGGGCCAGCGGGCTGACCAACATCATCAACGTGGCGGCCATTTACGGCGGCATCCTCCTGGCCCTGTGGCAGTCCCTTAAGGGCGCGGGCGGCCTGACCGTGGTGCTCGGTTCGCTCCCCGCCGGGGATCAGTGGCTCGACCCCGTCAGCGGCCTGGGCTTGGCCGTGGTGACGGCTTTCATGGTGGTCATGATTACCCAGTGCGTCAGCACCCAGGCCATCGCCCAGATTACCTTCGCGGCGAAAAACGGCGACGTGGCCCGCAAAGGCTTCCTCATCGGCGGCATTCTGATTCTTCCGGCGGGCTTCCTCTGCGCCATGTTCGGCATCATCGCCGCCTCCATGTTCCCCGGCCTGGAAAAACCGGCCCTGGCCCTGCCGATGCTGGTTTCCACCCTGACCCCGCTGGTGGGCGGCCTCTTCCTGGCGGCTCTGTGGGCGGCGGACGTCTCCACGGCGGTGGGCCTCCTGATGGGCTGCTCTACCCTGGTGCTGGAAGACGTGGTGAAAAAAGTGTATGTCAAGCCCATGAGTTCCAGCCGGGAAATGCTGATCTCGCGGCTGGTGGTGCTCCTGGTGAGCCTGATGTCCTTCTGCCTGGCCCTCACCGTGGTGGGCATCCTGAAAACCATCACCACCGCCCTGGCCATGACCACGTCCTTCACCCTGCTCATCATCGCGGGCATTTACTTTCCGAGGCTGTGCAAACGTGCGGCGGGCGTGCCTATCATCCTGGCCTCGCTGGTTCTGTGGGTTCTCTGGACTTTCGCGCCCTCCCTGCGCATTGGGCCGGAACTGATTTACCTGGAATGGGCGGTTTGCGGCGGCATCTTCATCCTCTGCGCCCTGTTGGGCAAAGAGCCCGCCGGGAGCCTGGTTGTCCCGGAAGCCGCCGAAGAAATTCCGCAAGCGGTTGAACTGGAAGGGGCGGCTGCGGCATGAAAAAAGTACCTTATGAACGTCTGGTGCGGCTGACGGAGGGCATCCTCACCAAAGGCTTTGGTTACAACGCTTCCGAAGCGGCGGTGACGGCCGAGGTGCTGGCGGAGGCCGACGCCCGGGGGATACCCTCCCACGGCGTCGCCCGCCTGGCCTTCTACCGCAACAACTTGAACGGCGGTTTCGCCAAACCCGGCGCGGAGCCGGAAGTCGTCCGCCGCACCCCCTGCTCTTTGGTCGTTGACGGTCGCGGCGGCGTGGGCTGCTACGTGGCCGACTGGAGCGTCAGTCAAACGGTCGAGCTGGCCGAAACCACCGGCACGGCCTTCTGCGCGGTGCGCAACTCCAACCACTACGGCATCGCCGGGTGGTGGGCCGAGCGCATCGCCCGGCACGACATGATAGGCCTGGCCTTCACCAACACCGACCCGGCGGGTGTGCCCACCCACGGCCGCCGGAGGCTGTTGGGCACCAACCCCATCGCCGTGGCCATCCCCGAAGCCGACGGGCGCATATTTCTGTTGGACATGGCCACCACCACCGTGGCCCACGGCAAAATAGAGCTCTACGACCGCCGCCAAAAAACCATGCCCTCGGGCTGGGTGGTGGATGAGCATGGCCGCGAGGCCAGCGACGCCACGGCCTTTGAAAAGCTTTTTCACTCCATGGCTTTCGGCGGCCACCTCTACCTCGGCGGCGAGGGCGAGGAGTGCGGCGGGCACAAGGGGTTTGGGCTGGCGCTGATGGTGGAGTTGCTCTGCTCCGGCCTCTCCATGGGCCTCAGCAGTATGAAAGTGTATCAGCCCGGCGGCGAGGGCGGCATCACCCATTTTTTCGGCGCCATGAAGCTTGATCTCTTCGGCCCCGCTGCCGAACTCAAGCGGCACATCGGCGAAATTTTGGGTGACGTGCGCCGCAGTGAAAAAATTGAGGGCCGCGACCGCATTTATATCCATGGCGAAAAAGAAGCCGAGGCGCGGGAACGCTCCATGCGCGAAGGCGTTGAGCTGGATCAAGCCACGGTGGATTTTCTGTCGGCGCTGAGCCGCGAGTTTCAGGTGAACGAGGAAGGGCTGCTGTGAAAAAAACCATCAGCCTCCCCTACGGGCGCGGGTGCGTGTCGTGCGACGTGGGGGAGTCACGGGAAATCAATGTGTTGCGGGCGGTCAATGAAATCGCGGCAACGGATAGCGGGGGTGACGAAGCGGCCCTTATCGCCGCCGCGCTGGCCGCGCCCATCAATTCGCCGCCGCTGTCTGAGTTGGCCAGGGGCCGGAAAAAAGTGGTGGTCATCACCAGCGACCACACCCGGCCCGTGCCCAGCCGGTTGACGCTGCCCTTGCTGCTCAAAGAGATTAGGACGGGCTCACCGGAGGCGGACATCACGGTGCTCATCGCCGTGGGCAGCCACCGGGCCACCACCCGCGCTGAGATGGAGGAGAAATTCGGGGCCGGTTTTGTGGCCCGCGAAAAAATCATTAATCACGATCCCCACGACCCCGCCGGGCTCGTCAGTTTGGGCACGCTGCCCTCGGGCGGCGAGTTGATTCTCAACAGGCTGGCCGTGGAGGCCGACCTTTTTGTGGCTGACGGGTTCATTGAGCCCCATCAGTTCGCCGGTTTCAGCGGCGGGCGCAAAAGCGTGCTGCCGGGCATTGCCGGTTTGAGCACGGTGCTGGCCAGCCACAACGCCGAATTCACGGCCCACCCCCTGGCCCGCCCCGGCTCGCTGGAGGGCAATCCTTTTCAGGTTGACATGCTCCACGCGGCCCGCGTGGCCCGCCTGGCTTTTATTGTCAACGTCACCCTCACGGCGGCCAAAAAAGTAGAAGCGGCTTTTGCCGGGGAGCCGGAAGCGGCCCACCTGGCGGGCTGCCAGCACGTGCTGCGGCACTGCGGGGTGAAGGCGGCCCCCGCGCCGGTGGTGATTGCCGGGAACGGCGGCTATCCTTTAGACCGCAACCTTTACCAGTCCGTCAAATCCCTGGTGACCGCGGGCCAGTGCTGCGCGCCCGGCGGGGTCATCATCGCCGTCAACGAGTGCGGCGACGGCCACGGCGGCGAGGCCTTCCACCGCGACTTCCGCGAGGCCGGTTCCCCGGAAGCCCTGTGGCGCGGGATTGTTGGGCGCGGCCGCAACGACACCCGGCCCGACCAGTGGGTGGAGCAGCTCACCGCCGATGTGTTGCGGCGGCACAAAATCATTGCCGTGTCACAGCTTGAGCCGGATATTCTCCGCGATTTCGGCCTTATTCCGGCCCCGGATTTGGGCGCGGCCCTGCACCTGGCCGACGAAATAACCGGCCAGCCCCAGGCCCCCATCACCGTGCTGCCCGAGGCCGTGGCGGTGGTGATACAGTAGAGAGTAGAGAAGCGTTAAAAATTAACGGGCCGCCCGGTTCCTATGTCCGGGAGGCCCGTTTTTTATTCGGCGAAATTTACTCCGCCTTGATTTGCAGCCGGGAGGCCAGGACGGCCCCAACCAGGGCCCCGGCCCCCAACAGGGGCCAGGTCGGGCCGAAATCCCCGCTGATGACCAGGGCCCGGCCAATAATGGCGGGCGACAGCAGGGCGCCGACCTGGAAAATGGCGTTGGTCACGCCCCCGGCGGTGGCCATCCACTCCGGCGGGGTGAAGTCGGCGATGAGCACCGACTGGATGACGTTGGCGAAGGACACGGCCATGCCGATGAGGCAGGTTCCGGCCAGCACGGCCCCCATGGAGCCCAACTGCCCGAACGAAAAGCAGAACACGGCCAGCAGCATGAAGCAGGCGACGGTCAGCCCCTTTTTATTGCCCGGCCAGCGCCCGGTCAGATACCCGGCGGCCAGCGACATGGCCAGCCCGGCCAGGCCGTAGAGCACCATCACCCACCCGGCGTTTTTGAGGTTCAGGCCAAAGGCGCTCACCAGATAGTCATTGCCCACGCTGCCGAAGCCAATCTGCACCCAGAGCCCGCAAAAGCCCACCAGGGAAATGAGGATTAAATTGCGGCTGCCCAGCACATATTTCAGCCCCACCACAAAGCTGCGGCGCGGCCCGGAGGCGGTGGGCACTTCTTTGAAAAAGAAGAGGATGAGCACGGCCAGGCCAATCACCGCTACCCCCACGGCCTGGAACGCGCCCTGCCAGCCCAGCCCGGCTTCCAGCGCGGGCAGGGCGAAGTTGGGCACAGCCACCCCCACGGTGGGGGCGCTCATCAGCACGGCAATGGCCAGCCCGCGCCCGGCCGGGCTGAACCAGGTGGCCACGGCTTTGAAGCACGAGGAATACACGCAGCCGCCGCCCAGCCCGCACAAAATCCGCAGCACAAAACCGGCCTGGTAGCTGTCGGTGAGCCCGAGGCAAAACGTGCCTAAACCTTGAAATAACAGGGCGGTGGCCAGCACCAGCCGGGGCCCGAAGCGGTCGGCCAAAACGCCCCCCGGTATCTGGGTGATGATGTAGCCCAGATAAAAGGCGCTCATATAGGCCAGCCCTTCGGCGCGGCTGATGTTCATCACCGGCATGACGGCGGGCATCAGCGGCGGCCAGGCGAAGCGGGAGACGAAGGCCATGATGAAGGCCGAGGCGGCCAGGGCCAGAATCACCCAGCGGTAGGATGATTGAGTCGGGTCAAGGGGTAAGGGATGTTGTGGGGATGACGGATCAACGGACGCGGAACGCATGTCGCACACTCCTGGCTTGGGGATAAATATATGCCCCCGAGCCCGGACACGCGCCCCGCCGTGAAGACGGGGCCCCCGGCAGGCCGAGCCTGAGCCGGATAGTGTTCGAACGCCGCTACCATAACGGGTTTAGCGAGGGCCGGAAATACCGAAGTCACTTCGATTTTCTGGCTATGTATGCCGTGATTTTATAAAATAACCGCTCCCAAGTCAAGAAATTCCGGGAATCGCAAAAACTCCACAGCCTCTCCATATTTTTTCCACAGTCACCGGCTATGATGTGAACCGTTGGCCCACAAAACGTTCACGCCCCGAAGGGCCCGAAAAAAGGAGAGAGTATGCGCTGGATGTCCATAGTTACCTTGCTGGCCTTGTTTTTTGCCGGAACAGCGGAATTCGGCCGCGCCTGCCTCCAAGCCGCCGGGGTGCTGTGATGACGGATACATCCGCATAGCCCATATTTTCAACAGAACGGCGAAGTTCATACGTCTTGAGGGTAATCGGATAAAGCGCTGCGCCGCTATTTTATTCCGTATCGCAGATAATGCTTATGCTTTACTTTCGATGTAATTACAGTAATATAGGTAGATTTTGGCGGTACATTTCTTGCATGGTGTAAGCGCGGCGGGGAAAATTTTGCCTACAGCTCTAGTGGAGGTTCACCATGCAGGTATCAAATGCACATAATCCCTATGGAGCGGCGTATGCGAAAAACGTCGCCGCCTCCCGCGCCGCGCAGGGCGCGCCGCCCGCCGCGTCGTTCGCCGAGTGCCTGGACAAAGTAACGGTTTCGCAGGAAGCCCGCGATAAAAAAGTGTCCTGGGACTACGAAAATCTGCCCTCGGTCGCCGCCGACGTGAAAGCGTATCACAAGCTGCTCGACGAGGGGCGCGGCCCGGTCATCAATACGGACAAATGGCTGCCGGAAAACCGGGCCCGCCTGGAAAAAATTGAGGCGGAAATGGACAAAATAAAGGCCTCGGAAGGATATGCCGACCCCAGCCAGCGCTCGGACACCACGCATAAAAAAATGTGGGACTTGACGTCCCAGCGGGCGGTGCTGGAAACGTACGGCGAATCAAAGGTGGTGACGGATAAAATGATGGCCGTGGGGGCTTCCGCCTACCGCGAAGCCGAACGGGACTGGGCGGACGCGAACGGGTATCAGACGGAACAATGGGCCCAGGAAGGCCCCGCCGCCACCGCCGCCTTGCTCACCGCGCTGGCCACCGGCACCCCCCGCGACCCCGAAGAGCTTGAGAAGCGGCTGGAAGAGTGGAAAAACAGCCAACTGGCCGGCAACAGCGGCTCACAAACCAAAAAAGAATTCAAGGCCTACATGGACAAGGCCCTCGGGCGGGGAAAACCGCAACCCGCCAAGAGCCCCGAGGAAAAAATCAAGGAACTGACCGCCAAGATCAAAACCCTGCAAACGCGGCTCGGCGAAGTCATGACTGACAAAAACCTCCCGTCCGCCGCCAAAAGCAGCCAGGCCCAGGCCCTGACCTCCCAAATCAACGGCCTCCACGCCCAAATCGCGGAACTGTCCAAATCCGTCGCCGAAGACGCCGCCGAGGGCTGATATTTTTCAACAGCATGATGTCGTCGGGGCCCAATAAAAAACCCTGGAAAGCGGCCCGCCAATTTTTTACACAAGAGCAATTTTGCAATTACCAGGCGTT
>JAITVE010000036.1 GCA_031285975.1 Candidatus Adiutrix sp.
GCCCCGCGCCGGGCTTATATCTGGCCCCCAGCCCCCTGGGCAATTTGGGGGACTTGACGCTCCGGGTCATCGAGACCCTGAAAGGGGCCGACCTGGTGCTGGCCGAAGACACGCGCCGCAGCCTGAAACTGTTGAACCACCTGGGCATCCGCTGCCCCCTGTGGAGCTACCGGGAGCAGAACCACCAGCGGGCCTGGCCGAAAATCGCCGAAGCCCTGGCCGGGGGCGGCCGGGTGGTGCTGCTCACCGACGCGGGCTCCCCGGCGGTTTCCGACCCCGGCGCGGAACTGGCCCTGGCCGTCCGCGCCGCCGGGTTCCCGGTCATCCCCCTGCCGGGCCCCTCGGCGGTCATCACCGCCCTCACGGCTTCGGGCTTCGGGGCCGACCGCTTCACCTTTGCCGGGTTCATCCCCGCCCGCCCCAAGGAACGGCGCGATTTCCTGGAAAGCCTCAAGCGCCACCCCTGGACGCTGGTTTTTTTTGAAACGCCCCACCGCCTGGCCGAAAGCCTGGCCGACCTGGCCGACATCTTCGGCCCGCGCCCGGCCCTGTTGGCCCGCGAAATGACCAAGCGGCACGAAGAATATTTGTCCGCCGACCTTTCAGCCTTGGCCGAGGAGGCCGCCGCCCGGCCCCGCAAAGGCGAAATGACCCTGGTGGTCTCCGGCTGGGTCGATTCCGGGGAAAAGCCGCCCCTCGACCTGGCCCGCCTCCGCGACGTGGCCCGCCGAGACCCTCGCCCCACCAAAGCGCTGGCCGCCGAACTGGCCGCCGAAAGCGGGCGCAGCCGCAGTGAAATTTATTCACTACTGCTCGAAGCCCGCCGCGAAAATACGGGTGACTGACGGTGGCCGAGGTAATCAAAGATTGGGACGCGTATGACCGGGTGGCCGTCCCCCTGGCCGGAGCTTTGCCCCTCAAAGGGGTGAAGCCTGGCCGCCCGGTTTCGTCCGGCGAAGCCCTGGCCCGGCGCCCCGACCCCCGGCGGGGCGACGTGCACGCTTCCATCAATGGCCTTATCGAAGAAATTAACGAGTTCGAAATCATCATCCGCCGCGACGACGAGGCTGTGGGCGAGCCGCCCCAGCCCGTTGACCTGGCCGCTGTGCCCGCCAATGAACTGCCCCCCCGCCTTAAAGAACTGGGGCTGGACGCGCCCCGCACGGACGAGCCGGTCATCATCAGCACCCTGGCCAGCGAACCCGGCCTAAACTTCGCGCCCGCCCTGTGGGGCGAACACCGCGAAACCGTGCTGGCCGGGGTGAACCTTCTGGCCCGCCTTTGCCCCGGCCACAAAATCACCTGGGCGGTGCGGCAGCCCGGCGAAGCCCCGGAGGGGGCCGAAACCGTCATCATCAAAGGCGCGTACCCCCACACCCTGCCGTCCCTGATTAAGAGGGCCATTACCGGGCGCAACGACGCGAACGGCGCGGGCGTTTTCGGGGCCCGCGAGTTGCACCTTCTGGGCCGGGCGGCCCGCACTGGCCGCCCGGTGACCCGCATGGCCCTGACCCTGGGGGGCGTGAGCTATTTCGTGCCGGTGGGGACGCGGGCCATCGACCTGCTGACTTTCGCCAACCTCGGGCCCGGCTGCGGCGACGCGGTGATTCTGGGCGGCCTGGTGCGCGGGCGCGGCCTGGCCCGCCTGGAACGCGGTTTAGACAAAACCGCCGAGGCCCTGCACCTGGCGCGCCGGGCCGACCTGGGCGGTTCACTCCAGCCCTGCCGCGCCTGCGGCCAGTGCGCCCGCGCCTGTCCCCTGGGCCTCCCGGTGGATTTGCCCGCCGCCCGCCCGCCGGAAGAGTGGCTCGCCGCCCCGCCGGACGGTATCCTGGACGCTTGCCTCCTCTGCGGGGCCTGTGCCCTGGCCTGTCCCGCCCAGCGGCCCCTCATGAGCCTGGTGCGCCTGCGGGCCAAAGCCGCGATGGTGACCCCATGACGCAACCCAGCACCCATATTTTGCGCGACGGCCCCTTCCTCGGAACCGGGGAACCGGCGGCGGGGAATATAAGCCTCTTGGCTCTTCTTTCCCCCATCTGGCTTACCGCGCCCTTCATTTTTCGCGGCGAGGACTGGCAGGGCCTGGCCCCACCCTGGGGCTGGCTGGCGGCTCTGGTTGGCGGTTTTTTGGGTGTACTGCTCTGCGCCCCTGACCGACGGGCGGCCCTGGCCCGGCTGGACTGGGCGGCAGTGGCCATGCTGGCCGGGGTGATCCTGTTCTTTCCCGGCCCTGTAGGAAGCATACTTGGTGGGATGCTGTTCGACCCCAGCGGTGAGTACCAATGGCTCGATTTCGCGCCCGCCGTAAGTGCGGGCTTCCTCTGCGGCTGCCTCAGCGCCCGGCCGGAAAC
Source organism: Candidatus Adiutrix sp. (assembly GCA_031285975.1). Taxonomy (GTDB): domain Bacteria; phylum Desulfobacterota; class Desulfarculia; order Adiutricales; family Adiutricaceae; genus Adiutrix. The sequence continues at coordinate 2,352 of JAITVE010000036.1, forward strand.
GGCCCGCTGGCTGGGCAGCCCCGGACTGCTGCCCCTCTTGGCTCTGGGGGCGACCCTGACGGCCCTCTACCTGGGCACCCGTGACCAAATCCTCTATCATATGACTGGGAGTGCGGCGCTGTTCCGCTGGTACATGTACTATCCGCCACACTTGGGCGCCTTGGCTGTGGCTGGGTTTTGCTTTGCCACCGGTCGCTGCTCGGTGCTCTACTGGGCCTTTCCCTGGGTGGCGGCCATCATGGTGTTCCTGCTGGCCCCGTTTCCAATGCGTCCGCCGTTCGACAGAGTCGAGATGGCGCAACGGATAGCCGTTTTCATACTGCCGGTTTTTTTCATCGCCCCCCAACTGGCCCGCTCCAAAGCGGAACTGGCGGTGTATGAGTTCCTGGCACTCATATTTTTCTTGTTTTCGTCCCAGCTTGAGTCCCAGCGCCCGATGCGGTCAACATCCATCTGGTTTCCCGGGCCGGAGCCGACGGTCTTCGGGCTGGTGCTGTTGTATTGGCCCATCCACCGCTGGTTCAGCAAAAAAACGCGGGCGCGATACAGCGGGCAGCCAGCCGAGCCGATACTTCAGCTTGGCGACCCCATCACCCTGCAAGGCCCGGCGGCCAAAGCCGTCATCAAATGCGGCGGGCGCGGCACGGCCCCGCGCCTGGCCGACTGGCAGGGCCTGGCCAGTTTCCGCCTGGCCGCCGCCCATGACGGCGGCCCCCTGCTTTGTCCCTATGGCTGTGTGGGCTTGGGGGACTGTGCGCGGGTGTGCCCGGCCAAGGCTATTAGCCTGGGAGCCGACGCTTTCCCCGTCGTCAACGCCGCAGCCTGCCGTGGCTGCGGCCTCTGCGCGGAGGTTTGCCCCAAGGGCTTGATAGAACTTTTGGGCGAAGCGCGGGCCCTGATTCCCTGCCGCGCACAATCCAGCCTGAAAAAAAACGCCGCCTATTGCGACCGCTCCTGCCTCGGCTGCGGCCGCTGCCGCAAAGCCTGCCCGGCCGGGGCCCTCAGCCGCGAGGGGGCCAGCGGGGCCATGGCCGTCAACCAATCAGCCTGCCGCGCCTACGGCCCCGGCTGCGAAGAAATCTGCGCCCGGGTCTGCCCCCGCAAAATCATCGCGCCCCTGCGGAACGGCTGATAGAACAAGGCCCTGGGCAATCGCATGAAGTTGCCCGCAGAGGCGAATTATACATCTTGCCAAAAGTTCTCCAACAGTGTATTGTGTCTCTGGGCAAGTCTCCTGCGAAAGGAGGCGCGCCTATGGCGAAGTTCCTCGTGGACGTCATGTCGACTTTTGTGGCTGGCGTTATGGTGGCAATAGTAGTGGATCGCTGGTTTAACCGCCGGCGCTAAATGAAAAACGCCCCATGGGAACACGCCATTCCCATGGGGCACTAACCTTGGTTATCCAATAACTCAGGGGGACTTGCCCGCCTGGCCGAGGGGACTCAACCCTCGGCCTTTTTGTACTATACTCATTTTCAGCCGATTTTTCAAGAGGCATTTCGCCCGTGAGCAGGGTCATGACCTTTTTTTCAATGAAGTTGCCCGCAGAGGCGAATTATACCTCTTGCCAAAAGTTCTCCAACAGTGTATTGTATCTCTGGGCAAGTCTCCTGCGAAAGGAGGCGCGCCTATGGCGAAGT
>JAITVE010000091.1 GCA_031285975.1 Candidatus Adiutrix sp.
GTGAATTTGACGGCGTTGGACAACAGGTTCATCAAAATCTGCTTCACGCGGCCCCGGTCGCCGTTAATCATGTCAGGGTAGTCAGCGGGCACGAAGGTGGTGAAAACCAGGTTCTTCCGCACGAATTCGGGCTGGTACATATCCTGCAAATCGCGCAGCATACTTTTGAGGGAAAAGTCCTCCCACACCAGGCCCACCTGGCCGGTCTCGACCTTGGAATAGTCCAGAATGCCGGTGATGACATGCCGCAGGGCTTCGGCGCTGGAATGGATGGAACTGGCGTATTTCATCTGCTCCGCGTCGAGCCTGGTTTCCTGCAATAAGCGGCTCAAGCCCAGGATGCCGTTCATGGGCGTGTAGACCTCGTGGCTGATGGTGGCCAAAAATTCCCGCTTAATTTTGCGGACGACGTTCTCGTCCCGCCCGATTTTCCGCTCGGTGTAGTCGGTTAAAAAACCTTCCACAATGCTCAGTTCCGGCCGGTCGGCCCGCTGCTCCACCACCCGGCCCCGGTCCCACACCCAGCGGGCTTCGCCGCTTTTGTGGATGAGGCGGTAATTCACGTCCAGGGGCCGGTTGGTCAGGAAGGTGGCCTCGTGGGCCTTTTTGACCTCGGGCAGGTCGTCGGGGTGGATGAGGTCAAAGTAGCGCCGCTTGCCGTTGCCGGTCAGTTCCCCCGGCCCGTAGCCCACCAGATTGAAGCAGTGGTCGCTGATGTAGTCCAGAGTGTAGAGGGGATAGTCGTTATAGCGGCGGTACATGGTGTCCGGCAGCTTGACCAGCATGTCGTGGGCCATCATCTCGGCCTTCACCGCCCGCACGCTTTCCAGGGACAGGGCCGCGAAATCGGCCAGGGAGGCGCCGAAAATCCGCTCTTCATCCGACCACTCGTGGGGCACGTCGCCATATTCAATGGAGACCACGCCCTCCAGCCGCCCGCCGATGCGTATGGGGCAGTCCATAAACGAGCGCACCCGGGCGAAATTGACGTTGGAGATCAAGTCCGGCAGGATGGCGTCGGTGCGGGTGTCGTGAATCACCACCGTGCGGCTGACCCGCAAAAGGTCGGTGTAGCGGCTGCAATTTTCCAGCGGAAACGGGTCGATGCGGGTGAAAACCTCTGATTCGAGGTTATACACCACTTCGTTGACCAGCCGGTTGTGTTCATGGTCGGCCCGCCACAGGCCCACCCAGTTGGCGTACACGGTTTTGGCGGCTGTTTCGGCAATGAGGCGGCAGGCGGCCTGAAAATCGCCCGCGCAGATGATGTCGGCGTCGCTGAGCCGCTGCAGGGCCAGCCTCAGCCTTTCGGCCACCTTGACCTTCTCTTCCCGGAAAACGGCGGTAAACACTTTCTGCTCCCGAAACGTCCAGGCGCGGACGTGTATGCGCCCCGTCCACTCCGGCAGCGCCACGGGCATAACCTTCTCGCTGGGCGCCTCGCCGGGGGTGACCGGCGGCAGGCTTTCCAGCCGCAGGTTCAGCGGCATGAGGCGCAGGATATCGTCCATCTCCTTTTTCCCGGAAACCTTCCCCAGGGCTTTATAGGCGGCCGAGCTCCACAAAATTTCCCCGCTCAGGGCATCGGCCACCGCCACCGGCTCGCTCAGGCTCTCGGCGAAGGAAAAAAAGGTTGCAGTATCCATAAAATACCATCCCTGCTCACTATATATTGTAGCCCTGTCCGGGCCGTTTGCGAAGGTAAGAAGGCGCTGCCGCCCAACCGCGCCAGCCGCGTTGAACCGCCTCGCCGTGACAGTTGCCCGCGCCCCTCAAGGGCCACCGGCGCAATGCCACAAACAAACAGAAGGAATATCAAGAAGTTGCCGACGGCTACGAAGAAAAGCCGCCACCAGGAACCCGCTTCGAGCACAGGAGAGACAGGGCGAAAGAACGGCCGGGCCAACAGGATTTCACGGCCAGAACCGGCCCCGGATATCGAAGCTGGCCTATTATAGCTTTTTTGGTGACATATACCAAGTTATTTTTTGGAGTATTAGTGAAAGGCGGGTTGTTCCCTCGGTTGGTTCAGCGAAGGGGGGAATATTGTTGTCTAACAGTGATATTTTTGTGCCAATAGATACTCTATCCAGGTTCATTTTTTACTCAGTGTTGACAAGCAGCAAGGAGAGAGATAAACTTAGTCCATGACTTAGTTCATATAAGGAGGGAGCCATGCAACAAGTCAATATCCATGAAGCCAAAACGCAGCTTTCAAAGCTGATTGAACAGGCTATACGCGGCGAATCGTTTATTATCGCCAAAGCGGGCAAACCCATGGTCACCGTCACCGCCTACCGGCCCGCCCCTGACCCGCGCCGCCGGGTGGGTTTTCTCAAGGGGCAGGTGGAAGTCCCCGCTGATTTCGATGCTATGGGGCAGGCGGCCATCCAGGCCCTGTTTGAAGGCGCCGAATGATGTTGCTCCTGGATACCCACATCCTTCTGTGGGCCGCCGCCGGAACCCTGCCCAAAGCAGCGGAGAAATTGTTGCTTGATATTCAAAACAGCTTATTTTTCAGCGCGGCCAGCCTGTGGGAAATCAGCATCAAAAAGGGCCTGGGACGAGACGATTTTGCGGTCGAGCCGGAAATTTTGCGGCGAGGCTTGTTGGACAATCAATATCAGGAAGTGCCCATTACCAGCCTCCACGCCCTGGCCGCCGGAGACCTGCCCCAGGTTCATAAAGACCCTTTCGATAGAATCCTTCTGGCTCAGGCCAAAACCGAGGGGCTCACCCTCGTGACCTCTGACAAAATTTTCCGCAAATATTCCGGGCCCATACACTTTATCCCGGTGGGGAAACGATAATTGTAAACAAGCAATCAGGCGAGATTTTCGACAGTATTTTCAGGGGCGACGGCGACGGCGCCGTGGGCGGAGGCGATGACGAGGCGCACGCCGCTTTTGGAGACGGCCTGGCGGGCGCTGTCCGGGAGGCGGTCGTCGGTGATGACCAAATCCAGCGACTCCAGGGGGACGGCGTTGAAGATGCCCACTTTGCCGTATTTGCTGGAATCGCAGATTAATACGCGCTTGGCCGCCGCCGCCAGGGCCGCTTCTTTGACCGCGACTTTGCCTTCGCTGGGGGTGGAAATCCAGCGGGTGTTCCAGGAGGAGGCGGAGAGGAAGCTGATATCCAGGTTCAGGTTGCGGAGGAACTGGGTGGTGGAGTCGCCAATGCAGGACTGGTTGTCCCGCAGCACCCGCCCGCCGGTGTGGTAGAGAAGGCAGTTTGAGTGGTGCATCAAAAAGCTGACCACCGCCAGGTCGTT
>JAITVE010000095.1 GCA_031285975.1 Candidatus Adiutrix sp.
GGGGAATTTGGCGGGGAAAAATCCCCGGCGGAAAGCCGCGTGGCTATACCGCTCAGTTCCCGCACCGGGCGCAGAATGAGGCTGGCCGTGCGGTGCAAAAAGAGCAAGGCGAACAGGAAAAGCAAAGCCCCCGCCCCGATGAAAAGCCGCAGCATACGGTCAAGATCGCTAAAAAGGCGGGCTTCGGGAATCAGCATGGCAAACATGAGGTCGCCGGAACCCAGGGGCATGTAGATAACGGCCTGGGCTTCGTTTTTCCAGGTAACAGCGGTCTGCCCGGCCTGACGGCCCAGCATGAGGCGGCGCAGGCGGGCGAGGCCCGGGGCCAGTTCCGCGCCGGGGGCTTCCGGCAGCGTCCAGTTGCCTTCCTTGTCCATAAAAAAGACCTGGGTTGAGGGCACGGTGCTGATGGCCAGGATGCGGTCTGCCAGCCAGGACATACTCAAATCAACGGTCAAGACGCCGCAGTTGAAAGGCAAACCCTGAAAATTCCTTCTGCTGACGGGCGTGTAATAGCGGGCTGTCAGCCGCTTGCCCGCCTCGCCTTCCGTCACCAGCGTCTGCCAGGAAGCGCCGCCGGACGCGGCCAGGAAGGCGTGCTGCAGGGCGCCGCTATCCGGGGTGAAATAGAGGGGGGCTTCATCCCGGGTAAAGCGCACGCCATACCGCGCGCCCCGGCTGTCCTCAAGGTAAACGGCCAGGCCCAGCACGCCGCGCTCGGCGGGCATGGTGGCCATAACGCTGCCCTCAAAACGTTCCCGGAAGGCCTCGTCCGTATACAGCCTTTCAGGCCCCACCTCTTCCAGGGCCCAGACAATGTGCCTGATGTTGTTTTCAACCCACTGGCGGCCATAAACCTCCTGAATGGCGGCATAGGCTTCCAACTGGCGTATCTGGGCGGCGGCCCCGGCCAGGGCTTCGCTGCGGACGCTCAAGTACCCCAATATCATGCTGGCGGAGGAAAAGGCCAAAACGGCCAACAGCGGCAGGGTGAAGCGCAGCCCCAGGCGGTTGCTGAAAGGAATGCGGCGCAAGCCCGGCCCGCTCACGTTCTGTCCGGAAAGGCGCGGGCCGCCGCGGCGGCGTCCGGGAAAGCGGGGAACAGGCTGCCGAAGCCGCAGCCCAGGAAAACTTTTTCCACATTGGGCCGCAGGGCGGCCACATGCACCAGGCCCCCCAGGGGCTCCAGGGTTTTACGCAGGGCCAGGAGGCTCCGCAAACCGAAGGAACTGACATAATCCACATTGGCCAGATCCACCACGGCCAGGCGCATGGCGGCGGCGCGAACCAGTTCGTTGCTTACATTTTCAAATTCCTTGGCCGTGAAGCCGTCCCAGCGGCCTGACAGATAGAGGGTGTGTACGGGTGGGTTATGGGTAACGGTGATTTCCATGTATTCCTTCCAGTACAGTAAAAATTAATCATCGCTAAGGGGTGTTTGCCCCCTGCGCGTCAGCTTTATGCGCAGCCCCTCCCGGCTGATGCCCAAAATTTGGGCGGTGAGGGTTTTGTTGCCATGGTGGCGGGCCAGGGTCTCATGAATGTATTTGGCCACCACCTCGTCAAGGGTGGGTTCCCCGGAATTTTCGGAAGCGGTTTGTTCCAAGCTGCCGCCCTGAAGGGAGGCCGTGATATCCGCCGCCGAAATTTTCGGCCCTTCGGCAAAAAGCTGGGCCCGTTCCAGCACGTGGTGCAGTTCCCGAATATTGCCCGGCCAGTGGTGGCGCGTCAAAAGGCGCAGGGCCTCCGGGCTGACCCGCCGGGGCGCGTCCTGGGCCGCGCCCGCCAGCTTGCCCAATATCATGTTGGCCAGCGCGGGGATATCTTCCAGGCGGTCTCTCAACGGCGGCACGTTGAGCCGCATCACATTCAGGCGGTAATACAGGTCTTCGCGGAATCGGCCGCTTTTGACCAGCCCGGCCAAGTCCCTGTGGGTGGCCGCCATCAGGCGCACATCCACCTTGATGCGTTTGCGGCCGCCGATGCGTTCCACGGTGCCGCTTTCAATGACGTGCAATATCTTGGCCTGGCTTTCCAGGGGCATATCGCCGATTTCGTCCAGCAGCAGGGTGCCGCCGTTGGCCTGCTCAAAACGCCCCATGCGGGCCTGAACGCCCGAGGCCACCCCGGCCTCAATGCCGAAAAGTTCGCTTTCCAAAAGGCTGGCCGGTATGGCCGCGCAGTTGATATCCACATAGCCCTTGTCGGCCCGGGGGCCGATATCGTGAATATGGCGGGCCAGAAGGCCCTTGCCCGAGCCGGTTTCGCCCAGAATAAGCACCGTGGCGCGTGAGGCGGCCAGGCGCTCGGCCTGGGCCCGCAAGGCCCGCATGGCCGGGACTTCGCCCACCAGGCGCCGGGCCGCGTCTTTTCCCCGCACCTGGGCCCGCAGCCGCTTATTTTCTTCGGCCAGGCGTCCCCGGTGCCTTTCCAGTTCCTCGCGGGCTTCGGATATTTCCACCAGCATACGGTCGCGCTCAAATTCGCGGGCCTCAACGCGCAACAGCATCATGGCCAGCGCTTCGGCCAGCACCCGGCTGACCTCGCCCGACTGTTCCAGGGAAGGGCTGTCAAACAGTTCCTTGGCTTTTTCATAATTGCCCCGGGCTATCTGCTCGCAGATTTCCACCAAATGCGTATGGATAGCATGGTTTTTGTAGGCTGTTGCTTTCATCCCCCAAGTTTAGCATTTAGCCAATCCCCCGCGCAAGCAAAAAACCAGCCTATACTATAGAGCCGCCAGGAAAAAAATAACGGCGCTAAAAATTTTCAACAAATTTAGACTATTAACTCGTTTTTCCGCAAAGCTCCTTTCTTCAAAAGGCGCGGTGACGCCCCCCCCCATTCTGCACAACCCATGCCAAGCCCTCCAACACCCACGGCCTCCCCCCCGGCGGGCTTCCAAAGAGCAGAGCCCTTTGGCCCCAGCCGCCGCACCGCCCAAATAATGGGCGGCTTCACTCCTGAATGCCCAAAATATGGGCGCTTCACCGCCCCTGTTATTTCCTGTTCCCCCAAAAGCCGCGTAATATTCAGCCTCCGCGCAGCCTCAGCCCGCTGGCCTCAAATTTGCAAATTTACCCCACCGTTATCACGGTGTCATGGGCAGCCCAGCCCATAAATAAGGAGTTTTTATGCGATACCTCGTATTAAGCGCGCTCTTCATCTTTGCCGCCTCTTTCCCCGCCTTGGCCGCCGATGCGGAGCTCACCCTGAAAGGCGAGCGGATTTTCCTCGCCAAAGGCGGCCAAAGCACACCCCTGGATCAGGACATGTTCCCGGCCCAGCCCATTGAAAACACTGATATGCGCTTTGTCGGCCTGGGCGCGGACAGCGCCGCCGAACACGGCGTCGCCCCTGGCCTCTACCTTTTCAAAGGCGACGGCCCGCCGGAAGCCTTTGTGCCCACGGATGAAGCCGAATTCTGCGCCGACGTGAAATTTTCGCCGGACATGAAAATCCTGGCCATGGACGCGGGCATGAGCCTGGTGCGCAACTGGCTGTTTTTCAGCTATCCCGACCTGAAGCCCTGGGGGCAGACCGTCTATTACCAGACCGAGGACAACCCCACCATCATCTGGCTGGATGAAGGGGGCGTTCTGGTTTCCACCATGGAGCAGGACGAGCATGGCCGCGCCTGCGAATACGACCCCTGCGGCCCGGTTTCCGTGAGCTATTACAACCTCAAAACCCGCAAGAGCGCGAAACTCTTGCCCGGCACCGACCTATGCGATTACACCCTGACCGGCCTTAATGAAGACGGCACGGCTGCGGCCCTGGAAATGTGCCTCGCCACGCCCCAGGCGTGGAAGACCTTCCCCGACAGCAGCGCGGCGAAAGCCGTAACCGTGAAACTTCCCTAAATTTTTCAGGAATATGGAGGAAATTATGAAATACCTTATCGCAATGTTTTTGGTTTTTTTCGCCATGCCCGCCTACGCGCAGGAGACGGGCCTGCCGCTGTTGGTGACCGACCCCGACCCCAAGGGCACCAATGTGCGGGCCAACCCCGGCGGCGCGGTGATACGCGTCATCCCCTTTGGCGGCGCCAGCGACGCGGACATAGAAATGCGCCGGGTCACGGTGACGGAAGTGAAGGGCCAATGGTTCTGGGCCACTCTGGCCGATAATTCCAACGGCTGGATTCACACCTCCGTGGTGGGCACCTGCGCCTCGGCCACTGAAGACGGCGACCCCGCCATGTACACCAAGGCGGACGAGAGTTCCGCCCCGGTGGCCAGAGTGAAAGACGGCGCCAAACTGCGCCTTCTGGAATGGCGCGGGGACTGGGCCCGGGTGCAGACGGCAGAGGGCGCGAAAAAAACCGGCTGGATGATGACCCACACCCTTTTGGCCAACCCCTACAATAGTTGCTGGAAATAAGGAGATGGTATGAGAAGCCTAAAATATGCCCTTGGCCTGGCGGCGGCCCTGGCCATAACCGCCGGAGGGGCGAGCGCGGCCCTGGCCGACAGTACGCTGCAAAACGAGATGGAATCAGACCTCATGGCCGTGTACTGCGCGGACGAGCAGGGCGCAACCACGGAAGTGACCGGCGAACTGGCCGCGGGGGCCAGCGTTACGGTGAGCCCCGACAAGCTGCCGGAATACGGCTGTTCCCGCCTGGCGGTGCTCATAGACAGCGAAGAGGGCTGGCAGTTTTACCACGAGCCGGAACCGGCGGGGGCCTCTGAAATCATTTTTTCCCTGGACAGGCCCAACCCTCAACTGGGCGTCTACCCCTCGCTGCTGATCGTTTCGGGCGATGAAAGTTATGTGGCCCCGGCCGGGATTCCCCTGTCCATGCTGGCCCAGCATATGCAGTTCGGGCTGGATGAAGCCAAGTGGCGGGAAATATCAACCCCCGGCCTTGACCCAGCGGAAAACACGGAATTTGCCATAAGTTTTGCCGATCAATCCTGGAGCCTGGCCAATGAGGGCATGGAGTTTAAGGAACTGGCGGCCGGGCAGAACCTGGCGGCTTCCATCGGCCTGGAAACGGAATTTTCCAACACCACGGTCACGGCGGCTTTGCTGGGGTTGCGGGATATGGGCCTCTCGCCCCTCTTGTTCATCCATAACGGCCAGGAACAGAGCGTCAGCCAAGACAGCGAACACCCCTGGCCGGAAATAGGGGAAATGCTGGCTCAGGCGGCGGTGGACGACGGCGGCACGATACAGATGCTTTTTGGCAGCGACACCTTCACCACCACCCTGACGCTGGACTTGGACAGTGCCGTGGCCATGCTGGCCATTGAACGCAAAGAAGGCGCGCCTTTGGGCTAAGTTTTGGCACTGCGCAAAAAGGAGTTGTTCATGAAGTTGCGAAAAACTGTTTTGGCGGCCGTCATGGCCAGCCTGCTGCTCATAAGCTCCGCTCCCGTCGCCCTGGCCTGGGGCAAGTTCACCGACATTTTTGACTGGGGCCGGGCCGACGCCGCCACCAAGGAGGAGATTGTCAGCGACTTGCAGGAGCTCTTGATACGCGAGAAAATACTGAGCAAACGCTATACGGCAAGCTCTCTGGTGAAGGTGGTGGAAAAGCGGCTGGCCATTGACAATAACCAGGCCATCATACTCGACAAACTGTGCGAGGGCCTGAAACTCAACTGTGACAAGTTGCTGGAAATGTAAGGAGGAAGCCATGAACAGATTGAAACAACATCCCGTCCGGGCGCTCGCCCCTGTCGTTATCCTGCTTCTCTTCACGGCCTTTTTGTGCGCCCCCGCCGGGGAAGGACTATAATATGAAAAAGCTTCTCTTATTAAGCGTTATGCTGCTCGCCATGCCCAGCGGCGCGCTTTTCGCCCAGGACGCGGGCGACGCGCTGTCCGCCGAATGCGGCCAGTGCCTGGAAAATAGCGGCGGCGTGACCAGCGCCATGATAGGGTGTCTGCAAACAGAATATGACAAGCAGGACGCCCGGCTGAACGCGGCCTATAAGCAAGTCAGGGGGCAAATAAGCGGCGGACAGGCCAAAAAATTGCAGACCGCCCAGCGGGCCTGGCTGCAATACCGCGACGCCTACCAGGACTATTTCAATGACCCCGACGGCGGCAGCATGGCCAGGGTCGAAGCGATAGACTGGCTGGCCCGGAGCACCGCCGCCCAGGCCAAAATACTGGAGAGCATCGTACCGTTTTAGTGATAGGAGGCAGATGAGATGAAAAAAATTTTACCGTGCCTGGCCATGTTATTTGCCCTGGCCTTGCTCTTGCCCGCACCCCCGGCCCACAGCGCCGCGCAGACGGCCGAAGAATTTGTGGGCGCATTCTATGCCTGGTATGCAGAGGCCTCCCAGGGTGACGGCGACCCCTGGGAAGATGATGCAATGTTGAAATATGTGCCCCAAGGCGTGGTGGAAGCTGTCCGCAACGGTGACAACCAGTATCGCCTGGATTTTTTGCAGGTCGGCATGACCTATGAATGGAACTCGCCCGTCGCGCACAAGGCCTTCCCTATGGAGGGGAACCTGATGGCGGTGCCCGTGAGTATGCAAATGGCCGGTGAGGATTGGCATGTCATAGTTTTTGTGCACCAGGATGGCGAAAGCATGTCCATCGTCAAAATCGCCAACATTTTTCCCTTAGTAACGCTGTAGTGATTGGAGCGAAGCATGAAACTATTTTTCCCAGCGATATTTTTGGCCTGTTTGCTGTTCGCCCCCATAGCCCAGGCCGCCGAACCGGGCCCGGAAGACGTGGTGCGCGATTTCTACACCTGGTACGTGCCCCTTGAGGCCGGCGGCGGGGCGCCCCTCAATTCGGAAGAGATTTACAAATACGTTTACCTGCCCACCGTCAGCAACCTGCGCATCCTTTATTCCATGGCCATGATTGACTGGATGTACTTTATCTGCGGCCAGGAAATTCTGCCAGGCTTGATAAATGACCTGGTGGTGCACCCGGCCGTGCCCATAACCGACACCGTCAGCCTGGTGCCCGTGGGCGACAGCCAGACAAAGCCCTGGATTCTGGTTTTCGTGCAAAAAGAAAAGGAAGGCTGGCGCATCACCAAGGTGGAAGACACGAACTATTCTGCGCTTTATCTTAGGTGAATCACAGCAAAGCGGCCGCCGGGATTTGAGCGGCGGCCGATTGTGTTTGAAATACATTGACCAGCGCCCGCGCCGCCCATTTTTTGGGCGGCTCAAGGATTGGGAGGGGTTTAAGTACGAATCCGTGGAAATCAGAATACGAATCTGGGGATAATGAAAACAGGGAAACGCTGTAGGAGAAGGCCATGACCTTTGTAAAAAAGCCATTGCCCGCACCGCGTTCGCGCTCTGTCAAAAATGGGGCCTGCGCTTTACCCTGAAAAACAATTATAGTAATATTCAATCAGCGTTTCCCTCAATATCAGGAGAACACTCATGATGACACCAGGCGCCCCCACCGCCAAGCGGAGCCTGTTCCTTTGCCTTCTTCTCTGCCTACCCGTCTTCTTGTCCGCCTGCGCGGCCCAGCGGGCGCCTCTGCGTTTCGCGGCCGTGGGCGATATCATGATGGGCACTGAGGGCTCACTGCCGTCCGATGGCGGCAAAGGCATGTTCCGGGAGGCGAAACCCTTTCTGCAAGACCGCGATGTGGTGCTCGGCAATCTTGAAGGCCCGCTCACCGACAGGGGCGCGCCCGCCAAGGTGGCGGTCGAGGGACGCTCCTACGTTTTCCGCACGCCGCCAGACTACGGCAGGCATCTCAAGGACGCGGGCTTTACCGTGGTCAGCCTGGCCAACAACCACGCCAACGACTACGGCCCGGAAGGCCGCGCCCAGACCAGGTCGGTGCTCGACGGCCTCGGAATCAGGCATACGGGCGCGCCCGGCCAGATCGCCTGGCAGGACGCGCGAGGCAGGCGCGTGGCCTTTATCGGCCTTGCGCCCAATATCGGCTGCCAGAACATCAATGACATCCCCGGCGCGACGGCCCTGGTGAGGCAGGCTGCCAAAGACCCCGACGCCTTGGTGGTGGTGACTTTCCACGGCGGCGCGGAAGGCGCGGCCCACATGAAACTGCCCAACGGCCCGGAAAATTATCTCGGCGAAAAGCGCGGCAACTTGAGAAAACTCGCGCACGCCGTCATTGATGCCGGGGCCGATCTCGTTATCGGGCACGGCCCGCACGTGCCGCGCGGCCTGGAAATTTACAAGAACCGTCTCATCGCCTACTCTCTCGGAAACTTCGCCACGGCGGCGGGCATCAACGTGCAGGGAGCGACCGGCCTCGCCCCGCTTCTCCTGGCCGACCTCGCCCTCTCGGGAGACCTGGTGAGCTTTCGCATCGTCAGTTTCCGCCAACTGCACAATCAGGGGCCGAAAAAAGATGCCGCCAACGAAGCCGAAAAGGTCATGCGCAATCTCAGCCGGGGTACGTTGATAGAATGACAGTGTGACGGAGCGTACTTCTCGATGCTCTTGCCCTGACAACGGCCTGAGCCTTCGGCCGAAATTCGGCTTAAATTTCCTTGCCAGAGTCCGTAACTCTATTATATAATAGCGCGTTATTATAGTGCTTATTGGGAAACGGGCTCATGAGGCGTAACAGCTTTTTTCTTCCGGCTCTGTCGTTGGGGCTTTTGTATTTTTCCCTGTCGATGGGGATTATTGTCGTCAATCTGCGCGGCCATTTGCGGGAGGGCCGGGCGGATAGTGCGGTGCTTTTTCATTACTTATTGGTTGTTTTGGCCGCGCTGGGGCTTTATGCCCTGGTCAGGCGCGGGGCGCGCCGCCTGGGGCCTTTGGCCGTGTTTTTGGGGTTGGCGGGGCTGGGCTGTTTGAGCGTGCCCTTTTTGCCTGAAGGGCTTTTTGTGCGCTTTTTCAATGGCCGCCCGCCTATGATGGCTGGCGCTATGGCCATTTTCACCCCGGTGGCCCTGTATC
>JAITVE010000125.1 GCA_031285975.1 Candidatus Adiutrix sp.
CAGCCGCTTTTGACCTTCATCGGGGTCGGGGTTCAGCCCGGCGGCGGACAAACGCCAGGCCAGCGCCGAGCTTTCCACGGACAGCACCGAGACCGTGCGCGGTTCAGCCGTGTCGCTGACCTGTTCCTCAAACTGCTGCTTGAGCCGCTGATAGCCGTCGCGCAAGCGGCCGTCGTCCACCTGCGCCGCCAGCGGCGCGGCCGCCCACGCCCACAGGGCCACCAGCAACAGCAACGCGGCCCGCGCTTTGGGGAACAATTTGGGGAATATTTTCATTGAAACCTCGTGTCTTCAAACATGTTCATGCGTTACCTCAGTGCCTGAATGCTTTACCGCCCGTAGTGGAGGTGACATTTTTATCTTACAGCATAAAACAGGCCAAAATGCAGATGCGTAACCTGGCGATATCGCAGGCTATTTTTTGCCCTTTGAGGGCTCAAACCCAGCCCGGCCTAAAAGTAGCCGCCACAATTACCCACGTGAGTACAAATTACCCGCACGGGCGGCTCCGCAGAGCCCGCCAACAGGCTTGGCGATTATACCACATCGGAAGGGGTGCGCCTAGAGCGCTTTTCTATTTCAAGGTCATATGCGAAAAATGAAAAGCGCCCGGATGTTTACGTATTTTGCAATTTACTAAAGGCAGGTACATTGCAAAATGCTCTAGCGCAGAAAAAAGCCGCCGCCTCCCGAAGGGGAAGCGGCGGCTTGGGAATGGCGGCGAAGGGTTCGCCGGTCAGATTATTTCGCGGGCTGGCGTTTCAGCAGCTTGTAGCCGAGGAACACGATCACCACCCAGACGGGCACGGCGATAACGGCGGCTTTCATGCCCAGCTTCGCGTACATGGCCCAGAGCACGAACAGCACCCACAGCACGCAGAGGTAGTTGCTGGCCGGGAACCAGGGGGAGGGGAAAACCGTCTTGTGGCCTTCGCTGTCCTTGGTTTTGCGGAAGTACAGGTGAGCCAGGCTGATCATGGCCCAGTTGATGACCAGGGCGGCCACCACCACGCTCATGGCCATGCCGAAAGCGTCATGCACGGCGGGCACGAAGTAGTTCAGGGGCACCACCAGGAAGGTCAGGACGCCGGCCACGGTCATGGCCATCATCGGCACGCCGCGCTTGTCGGTCTTGAGGAAGACCTTGGGGGCGTTGCCCTGCAGGGCCAGGCCGTAGAGCATCCGGCTGTTGGCGTACACGCAGCTGTTGTACACCGACAGGGCGGCGGTGAGCACCACGAAGTTGATGAAGCCAGCCGCGGCCTTGAAGCCGATTTTGTCAAAAACCATGACAAAGGGGCTCTGATCCGGGGACATGTTGCTCCAGTGGTACAGCGACAGGAGAACGCCCATAACGCCGATGTAGAAAATCAAGATACGCCAGATAACCTGGTTGCAGGCCATGGGGATGACTTTTTTGGGGTCGTCGGCCTCAGCCGCAGTCATGCCCACCAGTTCCAGGCCGCCGAAGGCGAACATGATGATAGGCAGGGCGATGAGAAGGCCGTTTATGCCGTTGGGCATGAAGCCGGAATAGGCCGGGTCGCCCATGTGCTCGCCAAGGGTCGGGGTCTGCCACAGGTTCTTGAAGGTGGAGCCTTCCACCAGGCCGCTGTTGAACAGCAGAATGTACAGGCCGATGACAATCATGACGCAGATGGTGGCCACTTTGATGATGGCAAACCAGAACTCGGCCTCGCCGTAGGCTTTGACCGTGGCCATGTTGATGAGGTTGATGATGACGAAGAAGACGGTCGCCGTCACCCAGGTCGGCATACCCGGCCACCAGTACTGCATGTAGGCGGCGGCGGCGGTCAGTTCCGAGATGCCCACCAGAACGTAGAGAATCCAATAATTCCAGCCGGACAGGAAGCCCGGAAAGTCTCCCCAGTACTTATAGGCAAAGAAACTGAAAGAACCGGCCACGGGCTCTTCAGCCACCATGTCGCCCAGTTGGCGGATAATCATGAACGCCAGAAAACCGGCAATGGCATAGCCCAGCAGAACCGACGGGCCAGCCGCGAAGATGGCACCGCCCGCGCCCAGGAACAGCCCGGTACCCACCGCGCCGCCCAGGGCAATCAGCTGAATGTGCCGGTTCTTGAGCCCGCGCTTCAGTTCGCCTACATGCTCCTGATTGATTTCACTCATAAATGTGTCTCCTTAAAAATGGTAAGGATGTGTCGGGGAGAGTCGCCGTCCGAGAACTTTCACCATTGGCCGCGTGAATTTTCCCTTCAATCCGACCGGAACGGAGTTTCCTAGAGCGCCGTCAAACGGCAGCGTCTGCCTTCAAGCCATGGCTGCGGCGGGCCTGACAAAACCGCCGCGTCCATATTCTTTTTCATCGCGGAACGCCCGCCCCTCACATGTCGGGGCTGACGTAGAGCCGGGCCGTCTCTTCGCCGCGCAAAACACGCAGCGCGCCCTGGGCCAGGGCTTCCATTTCCTTTTCGCCGGGCATCATAATGACCGGGGCGATGAACTTCACTTTGTCTTCAATCCACGTAGTGAGGCGTTTGGAGAAGGCCAGCCCGCCGGTGAGGATGATGGCGTCCACGCGGCCGTCCACCACCACGGCGAGCTTGCCGATGCTTTTGGCGATGTTCAGGGCCATGGCTTCATAGACCAGGGCCGCTTTCCCGTCGCCCTGGTCGATCATGCCCTCCACGGCGCGGGCGTCGGTGGTGCCGAACCAGGCATACAGCCCGGCCTGGCCGCGCAGGAGTTTTTGCATGGCTTTGGCGTCACAGCCCATTTGAACGCAGAGATCAATGAGTTTGAAGCCGGGCAGACCACCGGCCCGCTCTGGGGAGAACGGGCCCTCGTCGTCGGACATCGCATCAATAATACGGCCATTTTGGTGCAGAGTCAAGGACGAACCGCCGCCCAGGTGGGCCACAACCAGCGACAGTTTATAATAATCAAGGTTGTTTTCCCTGGCGTAGCGGAGGGCTGAGGCCCGCATGTTGAGATTGTGGGCCATAGCCGGGCGGGAAATCTGCGGCAGGCCCGTGATTTTGACGATGGGGAGCATTTCATCCACCGTCACCGGGTCATATATATACGCCTTGACTCCGGCGATTTTGGCGATGGCTTCGGCGATAATCGCGCCCAGGTTGGAGGCGTGCTGCCCGGCGGGTTTGAAGCGCAGTTGGTCGAGCATGGCCTGGTTGACTTCGTAAGCCCCGGAATTGACCGGGGGCAGAATGCCGCCCCGGCCAATCACCGCCGCCAAATCTTTGGGGTCAACGCCGTGCTCTTTCAGCGCGCCCAGCGCCAGGTCGCGGCGCAGTTCATACTGGTCGATGATATTTTCAAAGGGGGCCAAAAGGGCCCGGTCATGCTCCAGGCTTTGAACGAAAAGCTGTTTTTCGTCTTCGTAGACGGCGATTTTGGTGCTGGTGGAGCCGGGGTTGATGACCAATATTTTGTGCATTGTGTCGTCCTCGTCGATGGGGTTGAGAGTTGCGGCTATTTATATGGACATTCGGCTGTGACTATTAACAATCTTACCGTTCGCCGGACGTTGCGGCCGGGGAGTGGTAAAATCCCTCCAAACCAGTTGGTTTATAAAACCGCGCGATCTGCGGGACGCGGTTTGACCGCGCGGTTTCAGGCGCCCGGCGGCTCGGACAAGGAGGAGATGGACTCCGAGCCGCCGGGCGATGTTGTTAGGCCTTGAACCCGGCTTCAAAAGCCTTCAGGTTCAAGTCCTTGACTTTGGGGGGCACATACTGAGCCACCAGGCCGGGCCAGTCGGCCTTGGAAAGGCCCATGGCTTTGACCAGGGCGCCCAGGAGCACCATGTTCTGCACCTTGAC
>JAITVE010000203.1 GCA_031285975.1 Candidatus Adiutrix sp.
AGGGGCCCCCCGCGAACTGGCCCGCGTCATCCGCGAGTGCCTGGCCCCCACCGGCTTTGTCTTCACCGCGCCCGGCGAGTTTTTGCCGGACGAGGCCGGGGAACTGCACCTGGAAGAGCGCGGCGGCGTCACCTATTACCGGCGCGGGCTGCGGAAGGTCAAGGCCAACCCGCCCCACCGCAGCAAAAAACAGCGCGCAGGCCGCGACGCGGTTCCCCGCCCGGAAACCCTGGCCGAGGCTGACGCGGCCCTGCCCCGGCGGGAGCGCGACCTTCTCTCCGCCGCCGCCGACGAACTGGCCGCCAACCGCCCCGAAGCGGCCCTGGCCCTGGTCAAGGAAGCCATGTTTAATGCGCTGGACGACAACCGGCCCTCCCCGGTGGCCTGGGCCATGGCCGCTGAAATCGAGTTCGCCCTGGGGCGGCCCGAGACCGCCGAGGCCATAAACGAAGCCTTGCACGGCCTCATGGCTGGTTAAGACTCCAAAATACTCGGCAAAATGTACCGTTTTACCGAAATAATTTGTCACCGGGCGTGAATTTGGGGTAGAATAGTAATGAGCCTTTTGTTCAGATATATAGTTGTCCCCCGTCAGCCCGGTTTTTCGTGGAGGCGGTGAAAACTCAGCTTCGGCCCGGCGGCGGACACGCGTCCGCCCCGGACTGTGCAGACGACTCCAGGAGGTAGCTTTGAAAATCACCAGAAAATGGAACGTGGTCTTTTTGTGCCTGTTTGGCCTTTTGAGTGTTGTGGCTTTGGCCGCCTGCGGCGATTCGTCGAACCAGAGCGCCCCGGCCGCCAGCGAGTCCGCTCCGGCGGCGGGGGAAGCGGCCCCGGCGGCCGAGGCCAAGCTGCCCACCTTCGGCGTCCTCATCTATAAATATGACGACACCTACATCTCCACTGTCCGCAACGCCCTGGCCGAAGCCCTGGAAGGCAAGGCTGAGTTCCAGATGCAGGACGGCAAGGGCGACCAGGCCGCCCAGAACGACCAGCTTGACGTGATGATCGAGAAAAAAGTCGATCTCCTCATCGTCAACATGGTGGACGCGCGGGCCGCCGAGGGCCTGTTGGCCAAAGTCAAAGCCGCGGGCATCCCGGTGATTTTCTTCAACCGCGAGCCGGACTTGAACGTGCTGAAAACCTTTGACAAAGCCGCTTTCGTGGGCACCAACGCCGCCGACGCGGGCAATATGCAGGGCGATATCGTCAAAAAGCTTTGGGACGAACACCCCGAGTATGACCGCAACAACGACGGCAAGCTTCAGTACGTCATGTTCCAGGGCGAGCCCGATAACCCGGAAGCCATTGCCCGCACTGAGTTCAGCGTGAAAAAAGCGGTGGAAGACGGCGTGCAGATGGAACAGGTCGGCCAGACCTACGTCTGCAACTGGGACACCGCCCAGGCCCAGCAGGCTATGGAATCGGCCCTGGCCGCCAATGAGGGCAAAATTGAACTGGTCTTGGCCAACAATGACTCCATGGCCATGGGGGCCGTGGCCGCCCTCTCCAACGTGGGTTTCAACACCGAGGGCGGCGACCCGGCCAAGTTCGTGCCGGTGGTCGGCGTGGACGCCACCGACCAGGCTGTGGACGCCATCAACAAAGGCCTCATGAGCGCCACCGTCAAGCAGGACGGCCCGGCCATGGCCCAGGCCATCAGCGCCCTGGCCCTGAACATGGTGGCGGGCAAGCCTCCCCTGGAAGGCACAACCTATACCTGGGACGACAGCGGCATAGCCGTCCGAATCCCCTATGCCCCCTTCTTCAAGGAATAGTGCGCGCGCGGCCGGTCGGTGAATACTTGACCGGCCCTTTTGTCTCATGACGATATACCCGCCCGTCATCCCGGCGAAGGCCGGAACCCATGCCTTCGCCGGGGTGACGGAAGGCAGCATCAATTCAGGCGGGTGCGGATTCGGGGCGTTTATGGATGATACATATGTCCTGGAAATGACGGGGCTGGACAAATCCTTCCCCGGGGTCAAGGCCCTGGATCAGGCCCGGCTGCGGCTGCGCCCCGGCACGGTGCACGCCCTGATGGGGGAAAACGGGGCGGGCAAATCCACGCTCATGAAATGCCTCTTTGGCATTTATAGGCAGGACGCGGGGGAAATCGTCGTCGATGGCCGCAAAACCAATTTTTCCGGCCCCAAAGACGCCATGGAGCACGGCGTGGCCATGGTGCACCAGGAACTGAACCAGGTGCTGAAGCGCAGCGTCATGGAAAACATCTGGCTGGGCCGTTTTCCCAAACGCTACGGCCTGGTGAGCCACCGGGCCATGCGGGAGAAAACCCAGGCCGTGTTTGACGAACTCGGCATCCATGTCGACCCCCGCACGGTCATCGGCAAACTCAGCGTCTCCCAGCGGCAGATGGTGGAAATCGCCAAGGCGGTGTCCTATAACGCCAAAATCCTGGTGCTGGACGAGCCCACCTCGTCTTTGACCAACGAGGAAGTCGAGCATCTTTTTCAGATTATGACCAAGCTCCGCAATAACGGGGTGGGCATGATCTACATTTCGCACAAGATGGAGGAAATTCTGAAAATTTCCGACGAAGTGACCATCATGCGCGACGGCCAGTGGATCGCCACCGAAGCGGCGGCTGATTTGACCACGGAAAAAATCATCAAAATGATGGTGGGCCGCGACCTGACGAACCGCTTCCCGCCCAAAATCAACACTCCCGGCGAGGTGCTGCTGGAAGTCAAAAACCTCACCGGCCGCTACCAGCCCACCTGCCGTGACGTGAGCTTTGAGCTGCGCCGGGGGGAAATTCTGGGGGTGGCCGGGCTGGTGGGCAGCCGCCGCACCGAGCTGTTGGAAACCATTTTCGGCATTGCCCGCCATGACCAGGGCGAGATAATCAAGAACGGCCAACGCCTGCGGAACCGCAGCGCGGCGGAGGCCATTAAAAACGGCTTTGCCATGCTCACTGAGGAGCGGCGGGCCACGGGCATTTTTCCGGGGCTGGACATCACCTTCAACAGCGTCATCGCCCACCTCAAGGCCTACCGCCGCTGGGGCCTGCTCTCGGGCCGGGGCATGGCCAAAGACACCCAGTGGGTCATCGACAGTATGCGGGTTAAGACCCCCAGCCGGGCCACCTTCATCCGCAACCTGTCCGGCGGCAACCAGCAGAAGGTCATCATCGGCCGCTGGCTCCTTACCGAGCCGGAGGTGCTGCTGCTGGACGAGCCCACCCGGGGCATTGACGTGGGGGCCAAAGCTGAAATCTATCAGCTGATTATCGACCTGGCCGCGCGGGGCAAGGGCATTGTCATTGTCTCTTCGGAAATGCCGGAACTGTTGGGCATCTGCGACCGCATTCTGGTCATGAGCAACGGCCGCCTGGCCGGGGCTTTGGACAGCGGCCAGGCCGACCAGGAAAAAATTATGCGCCTGGCCGCGAAGTATATTTAAGCGCTTCATGAATGGGGTCAATGTAGCCTGTGAAGATGGAAAAGGGCAACGCGATGAATAAATGGGTGAAAGGTCTCTTGGATGTGCGGGCAGCGCAGGTATTGGAGCGCATTCTCGCAGTCCTGAGAGATAAAGAGAAGCGCAGGGAATGGCTGATTAACTATTCTCTCTACCTGATCTTATTGGCCATGATTATCGGCGTGGTGATTGAGGACTCGAGCTTCCTGTCCTTTTCCAATTTCAGCAAAATCATGGCCCAGGCCTCCACACGCGGCATCCTGGCCCTGGGCGTGGCGGGCATGATTGTCTACACCGGCACCGACCTTTCGGCGGGGCGCATTCTGGGCTGCTGCGCGGCCATTTCGGCCTCGCTGTTGCAAAGCGTCACCTACGCTTCGCGCATGTATCCCAGCATTGTCGAGCCCCTGCCGCTCATTGTGCCGCTTTTGCTCAGCATCGCGGCGGCCATGGCTTTTTGCAGCCTCAACGCCTTTGGCTTCGCGGTGCTGAAAATGCACCCTTTTATTATTTCCCTGGGCACCCAGCTTATCGCCTACGGCTCGCTGTGCCTGTATATCGACAGCCAGAAGGGCGGGGCCCAGCCCATTGCCAGCCTGGATTCGCGCTACATCGAGTTCGTCAACGGCCACATCAATTTGGGCTTCATGCAGTTGCCGTATTTGGTGGTCTACCTGGCGGTCTGCGCCGCCGTCATGTGGGTGATTTGGAATAAGACCACCCTGGGTAAAAACATGTTCGCCATCGGCGGCAACCCCGAGGCCGCCGCCGTCTCCGGGGTCAACGTGACCCGCAACATTTTCGGCGTGTACCTGGTGGCTGGGGCGCTTTACGGCATCGCCGCCTTCCTGGAGGCCGGGCGCGTGCAGAGCGTCACCACCAACATGGGCCTGAACTATGACCTGGACGCCATCAGCGGCTGCGTCATCGGCGGGGTCTCCTTCACAGGCGGGGTGGGCACCATCCCGGGCGTGCTCATTGGGGTCATCATCCTCCAGGTCATCAACTACAGCCTGTATTACCTGGGGATCAACGCCTACCTCCAGTATATCATCAAGGGGCTGATAATCATCATGGCCGTGGCCATTGACGTGCGGAAATACATCGCCAAAAAGTGATTGGGGGCAGCCGGTGGACGGGAACGAAAAGCTGGCCGAGCGGCTGGAGGAAGTAGAGCGGCGGGAGCGGGCCGTGGAAAAGCGGGAGAAAGCCGCCACTGCCAAGGGCCTGCGTCACAACCTCTACGAGCACATCACCTGCTCGGTGGGCACAGTGGATATCATCATCGCGGCCTGCGCGGCGTTGATTGTGGGCCTGACCGTTTTCGGCGCGCTTTCCGGCGGCGGGCGCTGACAGGCGCGTACTTTTGAGAATAGAGCATTTTGCAATTTACCTGCCTTTAGTAAATTGCAAAATACGTAAACATCCGGGCGCTTTTCATTTCATGCAGACTACCTTGCAATAGAAAAGCGCTCTAGATTGAGCATATGGAGAAACCATGACCATCATGACGGCCTTGTCGGCCAAGTTCAAAAAGATATACGGCCGCGACGACGGCGAATTGTTTTTCGCGCCGGGCCGCGTCAACCTCATTGGGGAGCACACGGATTACAACGGCGGGCACGTCTTGCCCTGCGCCCTGCAACTGGGCACCTACGCCCTGGCCGCCCCGCGTGACGACCGCATGGTTCACCTCCACTCCCTGAATTACGACGACCGTGGGGTCATCCAGGCCGATTTGCCGTCCCTCTACCGGCTGCGGGAATACGACTGGGCCATCTACCCTCTGGGCGTGATGGACGCGCTGAAAAAAGAGGGCGTTGACCTGCCCGGGGCCGACATCGTGTTTTTCGGCGACCTGCCCCCCGAGGCCGGGCTGTCGTCCTCAGCCTCCATCGAGGTGCTCACCGCCGTGATTATGAACGAATTGTTCCGCCTCGATTACAGCCCTGCCGACCTGGCCCGCGTCAGCCGCCAGGCTGAAAATAATTTCGTGGGCCTGGCCAGCGGCCCCATGGATCAAATGTCCGTGGCCCTGGGCCGGAAGGATCACGCCCTGCTTTTGGACTGCGCC
The DNA here is from genome assembly GCA_031285975.1 of Candidatus Adiutrix sp. Lineage (GTDB taxonomy): Bacteria > Desulfobacterota > Desulfarculia > Adiutricales > Adiutricaceae > Adiutrix. The sequence continues at coordinate 5,519 of JAITVE010000203.1, forward strand.
ACCCTGGACTTCCGCTGCGTGCCCCTGCGCCTGGCGGGCTGCTCCCTGGTCATCGGCAACACCAACAAGCGGCGGGCCCTCACCGGCTCCAAATACAACGAACGCCGGGCCGAGTGTGACGCGGCCCTGGCCGTGCTCCAAACCCGGCGGGACGTTGACCTTTTGTGCGACTTGAGCCCGGAAGATTTGCGTAATTTTGCCCCGGTGCTGACCAACCCAATTCAACTGAAGCGGGCCCGCCACGCCATCACCGAAAATCAGCGGGTGCTGGACGCGGTGCGCGCCCTGGAAAACGGCGAGACCGAAGTTTTCGGCCGCCTGATGAGCGAATCCCACGCTTCCCTGCGCGACGACTACGAAGTCACCGGGACGGAACTGGACACCTTTGTGGACTTGGCCCTGGGCTGCCCTGGCGTGCTGGGCTCCCGCATGACCGGGGCCGGGTTCGGCGGCTGCACCGTCAGCCTGGTGAAAGACGAGTTTGTGGAACGCTTCAAGGCCGAAGTCGGCGAGGGCTACACAAAAGCCATCGGCTACGCGCCCAGCTTCTACCCCGCCGTGCCGTCTCGCGGGGCCGGGAGGCTGGCCGAATGATCCTGGTCTGCGGGGGGGCCGGATACATCGGCTCGCATATGGTGCACGAGCTTGTCCGGCGCGGCGAAGAGGCGCTCGTGCTGGACAATTTGCGGAGCGGCCACCGGGCGGCGGTTCACCCCAAAGCGCGGTTCGTTCAAGGCGATATCCGCGACCGGGCTGTTTTGGACAACATTTTCAGCCGTCACGACATCGAAGCCGTCATCCATTTCGCGGCCAGTTCCCTGGTGGGGGAATCAGTGGTGAAACCCCTGGAATACTTTGACAACAACGTCGGCGGGATGCAAAGCCTTTTGGCGGCGATGGCGGCCCACGGGCGGGACAAGCTGGTGTTTTCCTCCACCGCCGCTGTCTACGGCGAGCCGGAGCGCGTGCCCATCCTTGAGGACGACCCCACCCGCCCCACCAATCCCTACGGCGAATCCAAGCTGATTATGGAAAAAATGATGCAGTGGGTCAGCCAGGCCCACGGGGTGCGCTTCGTTTCCCTGCGCTATTTCAACGTGGCCGGGGCGCTCCCGGACGGCTCCCTGGGCGAGGATCACCGCCCGGAAACCCACCTCATCCCCCTGATTTTGCAGGTGCCCCTGGGCCGCCGCGCCCGCATCGGCATTTTCGGCGACGATTACGACACCCCCGACGGCACCTGCATTCGTGATTACATTCACGTTATGGACTTGACCGACGCGCACCAGCGGGCCATTGACCACCTGCGGCGCGGCGGGGAAGGGGGCGTGTTCAACCTCGGCAGCGCCCAGGGCTTTTCCGTGCGCGAGATGATTTCCGCCGCCGAGCGGGTGGTGGGGCGGCCCATCCCCACCGCGCCGGAAGCCCGCCGCGCGGGCGACCCGGCCCGCCTGGTGGCTTCCGCCGCCAAAGCGGCAAAAATTCTCGGCTGGCAACCGCGCTACACCAGCATTGAAGACGTCATCAGCACCGCCTGGGCCTGGCACCAAAGCCACCCCGATGGCTATGCAGAGTAAGCCGATGACTATCAACCGGGAGCTGAACCGCCTCCTGGCCTTTGCCCGCGCGGCCGGGCTCATTGAGGCCTCAGAGACGGCCTATGCCGCCAACCAGCTCATCGGCCTGTTGAAGCTGCCAGACTTTACGCCGGAAGAGGTGAGCGGCGTGCCCGCCTCCGCCACCCCGGCGCTGGAAAAAATCCTGGACTGGGCCGCAGCCCATAATCTCCTTGAAAACACCCAGGCCCAGCGGGATTTGTTCGACACCCAAATCATGGGCTGCCTCATGCCGCGCCCGGCTGAGGTTATCCGCCGCTGGCAAGCCCTGTACGCCGAGTCGCCCGAGCGGGCCACGGACTATTATTACAACCTCAGCATCGCCTCGGACTACATCCGCAAAAGCCGCACCGACCGCAACCTCTCCTGGAAAACAGCCACCGACTACGGTGATTTGGACATCACCATCAATGTCTCCAAGCCGGAAAAAGACCCCCGCGACATTGCCGCCGCCAAATTGCAACCCTCCTCGGGCTATCCCCGCTGCCTGTTGTGCCGCGAAAACGAGGGCTTTTTCGGCACGCTCAGCCACCCGGCCCGCCAAACCCTGCGGCTGATTCCCCTGAGCCTGGGCGGCGAACGCTGGTTCCTGCAATACTCGCCCTACATTTATTACAACGAGCACTGCATCATCCTCAAGCATGAGCACGCGCCCATGCGCATCACCCGGCGGACGTTCGAGCGCTTGCTCAAAATCCTCGAAATTTTGCCGCATTACTTCGTGGGTTCCAACGCCGACCTGCCCATTGTCGGCGGCTCCATCCTCAGCCACGACCACTACCAGGGCGGCCGCTACAGCTTCGCCATGGATCGCGCCCCCGTGGAAAAGTGGTATACCCCCTTGACGAACGGCGTGGAAATGGGCAGAATTAAGTGGCCCGTCTCCGCCCTGCGCCTCACGGGCACAAACCCCGCCGCCCTGGCCGAAACCGCCGAACGGCTGCTGACCCGCTGGCGGGGCTATTCCGACCCTGCCATCGGCCTTCTGGCCGAGACGGGCGGCGAAGCCCACAACACCGTCACCCCCATCGCCCGCCGGAACGGCTCCCGCTACGAGCTCGACCTGGCCCTGCGCAACAACCGCACCAGCCCGGAATTCCCCCTCGGCCTTTTCCACCCCCACCCGGATGTGCAGCACATTAAGAAGGAAAACATCGGCCTCATTGAAGTGCTGGGCCTGGCCATTCTGCCCGACCGGCTGATACCCGAGCTTGCCCTGCTGCGCCAAGCCCTGGCCGAAGGCCGCGAAACGGTGGACGAGCGCCCGGATTTGGCGAAACACGCCGCCTGGTATCAGGAACTGCGGCCCCGCCTGGGCGGCCTCCCCGCCGGGGAACTCGAAGAAGCCCTGCGCCGCGAGGTCGGCCTGAAATTCCTGCGGGTGCTCCAGGACGCGGGCGTTTTCAAGCGGGACGCGGCGGGCCTGGCCGCTTTTGACCGCTTTGCGGAATGTTTATCGTGATTTTCATGGAGTGTATGCACTGATGGAAATTTTCCCCTTTGGCAGAACCGCCGATGGGCGGCGGGTCAACCGTTACCGGCTGACGGGCTCCGACGGGGCCTCTGTGGACGTGTTGAATTACGGCGGAATCATCCAGTCCCTGGTGGTTCCCGACCGGCGCGGCCGCCCGGCGGATGTGGTGCTGGGTTTCGAAACCGTGGCCGATTATGAGGCGGACGCGGATTACCTCGGGGCCCTGATTGGCCGCTGGGCCGGGCGCATTTCCGGGGCCGGTTTCGAGCTTGGCGGCGTGCGGAGGCCCCTGGCGGCCAACGACGGGCCCAACCACCTCCACGGCGGCCTCCGGGGTTTTAACCGCCAGTTGTGGGCCGCTGAAGACGAGGGCGGGGCCTTGGTTTTGACCCGCCTGTCCCCCGATGGGGAGGAGGGCTATCCGGGGGCGTTATCCGTGCGCGTGAAAATTTCCTTTGACGAGCATAACCGCCTCACCCTTGAATATGAAGCGGAAGCCGACGCCGACACGGTGGTCAGCCTCACCAGTCACCCCTATTTCAACCTCAGCGGGGCGGGCAGCGGCGACGTGCTGGGCCAGCAGCTTTTCATCGACGCCGAGGCGGTGGCGGAGATTGACGCGGCCCTCATCCCCACCGGGCGGCTCCTCCCCGTGCGCGGCACGGCCTTTGATTTCAACGCGCTCCGGCCCATTGGCCAGGAGTTTCCCGCAGGCGGCTTTGACCATTACTGGGCCCTGGCCCGCACCCCCGAGGAACAGCGCGAAGCCGTCGCCCGCCCTTACCTGAAACTGCCCGAGCGCCCGGCGGCCCGCGCCGTTTCCCCGGCCACCGGCATTGAACTGATTGTTTTCACCACCGAGCCGGGCCTGCAACTGTATACCAGCGGCGGCTTACACCCCCATAAGGGCAAGGGCGGCGCGTCCTACGCCCCTTGCTCCGGCTTCTGCCTGGAGGCCCAGTTCTGGCCCAACGCGGTCAACCAGCCCGCCTTCCCCCCGGCCATCCTGAAAAAAGGGGACGCCTACCGACAGATTACGCGCTACGCTTTCCGTAAAACGTAAAATCGTCCTTGTCTTGCCTATGCCGCCTATGATAATATAGCCATTTAGCCCGGCTGTACCGAAAGGCCGGGCCGATGATCACGGCTCAGGCGGCGCCTGGCCCCTCCGGGACAGTGAGGCTCTATGACCGACAACCCGTTTTCTTCCCGCAAGAGACCGAAAAGCCCCGACCTTCAAGCCGAGCTGGAGACTTTTCGGGCTTTCCTGAAAAGCCGGGGGCACCGGGTAACCCGCGAGCGGGAGGCCATTGCCGAGGCGGTGCTGCTGAACCACGGCCATTTTGATGTTGACGAACTGTTCCTGCACCTCAAGGTGCAGGCCGGGGTCTCCAAGGCCTCTATCTACCGCACCATCCCGATTTTGATTGAGTCGGGCCTCTTGGCCGCCGTTTACCTGGAAAACGGCCACATGCACTACGAGCGGGTCTATGGCCGCGAACACCACAGCCACCTGCGCTGCTCCGCCTGCGGCCGCATTTTCGAGTTCAGCGTGCCGGAACTGCCCCTGATAGAAAAAGAAGTGGCGGAAGCCCACAACTTCAAAAGCGAAGGGCATAAGTTTGAAATCTGGGGGCTCTGCTCCCGCTGCCGGGACGCGGGCTGACGCCCCTTGGCCGATTCGGCTTTACAAAGGTACAACATGATGTTTTCACATATCGCCACCGCCTTTCGCGGCCGCGCTCTCCGGCCCTTCGCGGCCCTGTCTCTGACCATAGCCCTGGCCCTGGGCCTGATGTTCACTCCCAACGCCGCCCAGGCCGATTCCAAGGCCGACCTGTTCGACAAAATGAAAATCTTCGCCTATGTCTTAAAGGCGATAGAGGATAAATTCGTCGAGGTGCCGTCCCAGGAAGAGCTTATGTACGGGGCTATCCGGGGGATGCTGTCCTCCCTCGACCCCCATTCCTCCTTCCTCACCCCCGAGGAAATGAAGGAGTTCCAGCAGGAAACCAAGGGCAGCTTTTTCGGGGTGGGCATTGAAATTTCCCAGCGGGACGGCGTTTTGACCGTGGTCTCCCCCATCGAGGGCACCCCTGCCTACAAAGCCGGGGTTCAGGCCGGCGACCAGATCATCAAAATCGACGACCAGTCCACCAAGGACATGAGCCTCACCGAGGCCGTCAAACTCATCCGGGGCGACAAGGGCACCAAGGTCACCTTCACCCTCTCCCGCGAAAAGTCGAAATCCCTCCACACCATTGCCGTGGTGCGCGACCTGATCCCCATCCACAGCGTCCGCTCGGAAGTTTTGGAGCCCGGCTACGGCT
>JAITVE010000220.1 GCA_031285975.1 Candidatus Adiutrix sp.
GAGGGCACCACCAAAAACATGATGGACGACATGATCCCCTTCGCCGAGTTCAACGAACTCATAGGCCTGGGCGACATCAACGCCTTGGCCGCCAAATACGCCCCCGCCGCCCAGAAGTAATTTATACTATGCCGGGGCAGCCTCACGGCGGGGGCCTATACGTAAGCCGCCCGCCCGGTTAATCACCGGCCATCGTCCCTCCACCCCGTCATTCCTGCGGAGGCAGGAATCCATTTCCAGAGAAGTAGCTTGTCAGCTGATAGCTGCTTCCCTGGAAATGGATTCCGGCTTTCGCCGGAATGACGGCACGGAGGGACGAGGAACAGTAAAAAATTCCACATCAACCTGGTGAATCAGGGAGAGAATTATGCCGAGCTTATTGGACAAAATATGGGACGCCCACGTGGTGGAGCAGAAGCCGGGCCAGCCTGACCTTCTGTATATCGACCGCCACCTGGTGCACGAAGTGACCTCGCCCCAGGCCTTTGAAGCCCTGCGCCTGGCCGGGCGGAAAATACGCCGCCCCGACCTGACCCTGGGAGTCATGGATCATTCGGTGCCCACCTGCGACCGCAGCCGCCCCCTGAAAGACCCGGTGGCCGAGGCCCAGGTGGCTTTCATCGAGAAAAACGCGGCTGAGTTCGGCTTCACCCTCTTTGACCTCACCGACCCGCGCCAGGGCGTCATCCACGTCACCATGCCCGAGCAGGGCTACATTCTGCCGGGCCTCACCGTGGTGTGCGGCGACAGCCACACGGCCACCCACGGGGCCTTCGGGGCCATGGCCTTCGGCATCGGCACCAGCGAAATCGAGCACGTGCTGGCCACCCAGACCCTGCGCCAGGCCAAGCCCAAACTCATCAGCGTGGAACTGACGGGCAGGCTCCCCCAGGGCGTGGAAGCCAAGGACGTGATCCTGAAAGTCATCAATATGCTCGGCGTGGCCGGGGGCACCGGGCACGCCCTGGAATACCGGGGCGAGGGTCTCGCCGCCCTGTCCATGCCCGCCCGCATGACCATCAGCAACATGACCATTGAATGCGGGGCCAAGTTTGGCCTCATGGCCCCGGACGAGGTCACCTTCGCCTGGCTCAAAGGCCGCCCCTTCGCCCCCGCCGGCGCCGCCTGGGACAAGGCCGTCGCCCAATGGCGCGGGCTCAAGAGCGACCCCGATACCACTTACGCCCGCAGCCTGAGCGTGGATTTGAGCGCCCTGGAACCCCGCGTCACCTGGGGCACCAACCCCTCCCAGAGCCTGTCCATCGCCGATGGCCGGGTGCCGAACCCCGCTGATATCGACAGCCCCGACGAACGCTCGGCTGCCGAAAAAGCTCTCGCGTATCAAAAAATAAAACCCGGCACGGCCATGACCGACCTGGCCGTGGACTATGTGTTCATCGGCTCCTGCACCAACGCCCGCCTGGAAGATTTACGCGCCGCCGCCGCCGTGCTGAAGGGCCGCAAAGTGGCCGCCGGGGTGACGGTGCTGGTCTCCCCCGGCAGCGGCCTGGTCAAGGCCGAGGCGGAAAAAGAGGGGCTTGACCGCCTCTTCACCGAGGCCGGGGCCCAGTGGCGGGAACCGGGCTGCTCCATGTGCCTGGGCATGAACCCGGATATTTTGCCCGCGGGCAAACGCTCGGCCAGCACTTCCAACCGCAACTTTGAAGACCGCCAGGGGCGCGGCGGCCTGACCCACCTGGTCAGCCCCGCTTCCGCCGCCGCCGCCGCCGTGGCCGGGCGTTTCGTTGACCCGCGCCAGTATGTGAAATAAGGAGCCCAGCCATGGAAAAATTCACCTCCCTGACCGCCCTGGCCGCCGTGCTGGACCGCCCCACTGTCGAGACCGACCTGATGGTTCCCAAGCAGTTTTTGACCCGCATCGAGCGGGCCGGTTTCGGCCAGGTTTTGTTCAATAACATCCGCTACCTGGAAGACGGCTCCCCCAACCCGGATTTCGTCCTCAACCAGCCCCGCTTCCAGGGGGCCCGCGTGCTGGTCTCCCGCGAGAATTTCGGCTGCGGCTCCAGCCGCGAGCACGGCCCCTGGGCGTTGGAGGATTACGGCTTCAAGGTCATCATCTGCCCCATTTTCGCCGATATTTTCAAAAGCAACTGCGCCAAAATCGGCCTGGTGCTGGTGGAACTGAAAGCCGAAGACGTGGACGACCTGATGCGGCGCGTCATGGCCACACCCGGCTATCAACTGACCGTGAACCTGGAAACCCAGACCGTCCGGGGCGACGACGGCTTTGAAAAAACCTTCGACTACGACCCTTTCCGCAAAGAGATGATCTTGAACGGCTGGGACGACATCAGCCTCACCCTGAAACTGGAAGCCGACATCAGCGCCTACGAACAAACCCACCGCGACCTCTGGAACGGCGGCCCCCTCTCCGCCGCCTGACCCGTCATTATTTTGCCTCTACCTTCGGCCGCCGCCAGCCCACCCGGACTGGCGGCGGCCGAAATGTTTTGCCCCCGAAGCCTCCCCAACGGTTTACAAGCGGGCCGGACTGCGGTAAAATACCCAGATGGATATTGACAGCAACATTTCCGGCCTCATGATGGTGGACACTTCCCCGGTGGGCGCGGGGGGCTCTTCTTTTTTGGTGGCCGAAATCGGCGGCAACCACGGAGGGAACCCGGTACTGGCCGCTGAAATGGTGCGGGCGGCAGCCGCCGCCGGGGCGGAGGCGGTGAAGTTTCAGGCCTATCGGACGGCCGATTTCCTCAGCCCCCTGAGCCCGTATTATGATGAACTGGCCGCCGAGGAATTGCCGTTCGACCAATTGGGCAAACTGGTCAAACAGGCCCACGGGCTGGGGCTGGCCGCCGGGCTCACGGTTTTTGACGCGGCGGGGATTGCGTTCGCTCAAGGCTGCGGCGCGGACTTTTTGAAAATATCGTCCGGGGATTTGACGCACCCCTACTTGCCGCGCCGGGCGGCGGAGACGGGCCTGCCGCTGTTCCTCTCCACCGGGGCGGCGGAGGAGGCGGAAGTATCCGCTGCCTTGGCCGCGCTGGGGGACACGCCGGGCGGGCTGGTTATTATGCAATGCGCCGCCCTCTACCCCGCCCCGGCGGAGGCGGCGAATTTAGCGGTTATGCGCCGCTGGCAGTCCGAAGGTTTGAAAGCCGGGTATTCCGACCACACCCTGGGGCTGAATGCGGCCAAGCTGGCCGTGGCTATGGGGGCGGCAGCAGTGGAAAAGCATTTCACCACAGACCGCAACCTGCCGGGCGGCGACAACAGCATTTCCGCCACGCCGGAGGAATTTAACGAATTGGTTCGCTGGCGGAATACCTGCGGGGTGATGCTCGGCCAGCCGGTCAAGCGGCCCCACCCGCTGGAAGTCCCCATGCGCCCGGTTATCCGGCGGGCCCTGGTGGCGGGGCGGCCTTTGTGCGCCGGGGATATCCTGGCCGCCGAGGATGTGAAACTCCAGCGGCCCCCGTCCTCGACAGAGGAGCTTTTGGCTCCCGACCGGTTGGCTGAAGTCGTTGGCCGTTGCCTGACGCAGGACGTTCCGCAGGGCGCGGCCCTGCGCTTGTCCGACCTGGAGAGGGCATAATGGATTTGGGGCTGGTCATCTCCCACCAGTTCGCCGCGCAGTCCGCGATTGGGGAACGGCTGGCCCAAGCGGCGGCGGTGTGGTCGCTGCGGGAGCCCCAGCTTCCCGGCTGGCTGCCGCCCCCTGGCCGCGCCATGTTTCACTGGGGACTGGGGCCGACGCTGGCGGATTTCCGGCCCGCCTTTGCCCGCCAAGGGTTGGATAAATATTTAGCCGAGAGCCCCCCGGAGCTTTTCAGCTTTGACCTGGGCCCCGCCGCCCGGCGGCACTCGGGCATTTTGCCGCTGTCGCCGCCCCTGGGGCCCTCGGCCATCCGCCGCCATACCGAGGCCGGGCTGAAGCTCATCCGGCGCCATTATTCAGGCCCCCTGGCGGCGGAAAATTACAATTTTTACCCCACGGGCCTCTATCGCCACGTGACTGAGCCGGGCTTCATCCGCGACTATTTGACGGAATTTGACCTAGGGCTCTGCCTCGACCTGGCCCACGCCGTGGTCACCGCCCACAACCTGGGGCTCACGCTCAACGCCTATGTCGAGGCCCTGCCTTTGGAGCGGACGGCGGAGGTGCATATCTCGCGGCCCTGGCTGCCGGTTCCCCGCGATAAGGCCGCACCTCAGGGTATACCCGGCCGAGCCCTGTGGCCGGCACCGCAACCCTGTCGGAGTAAAGCCCCTCTGGGGCCATTGTGGGCTGTTGATGCCCACGAAGCCCCCGAGGAACGCGAATGGGCCTGGCTGGCCACGCTCGTGAAAAGCCGTTGTTTGCCGGGCTCCGTGCCGGTTTTTGTTGAATATTATCGGGATTTGGGTAAACTGGAAAAAGCGCAGGCACGCCTGGCCATTCTTGTGAAAGGTGACGCAGAATAATGTCCGGTTCAGAAAATACCCCCGCCTGGCTGAACGACCCCGTCACCCGGCTGAAACGCAAGAACGCCTTTGACGGCTCCCTGGTCATGGGCACGGCCCGCTTCAACCGCGATACCGGGCGGCTGGCGGCCCGCTCGCACCCCTTCGCCTGGGCGCTGGATAAGGAAACGGGGCTGATCCGTTCTGATTTGGTGCGGCCCCGGCGCTGCCCGGTGTGCGACGCGCCCCCGGGCCACGGGCTCTTCGTCAAAGACGGCTTCCGCCACGTGCACTGCCCCGGCTGCGGGCTGATCTACGTCAGCCTTATTCTGCGGGAAGACGTGACAGAGAAATATTGGCGGGAAGAAGCCTCCTGGACGGGGGTGCTGGGCAGCGGCCCGCAGATGGAGCTTGACCGCCTGAAATACCAGTACGGCCTTGACCTGGTGAGCCACCGGCTCCCCGGCAGGCGGCTTTTGGACATCGG
>JAITVE010000308.1 GCA_031285975.1 Candidatus Adiutrix sp.
TGAAAGCCGCCCTGGATCGCCGCAACTGCCTGATGGATTTGACGGCCAAGATTGACGGCCAGGAGTTTTTGTACAGCGAGACGGAAAAAATCGTGGCCGACACGGCCTATCGTGAGGAAATCAAGAGTCAACTGGCCGCCGAAACCCCGGCGGAGGATAGCCCGCTGGCCGCCATCCTCAAGGCCATGGTCAAAACCCCCAGTCAGGAGGAGCCGGTGCGGGCCATGCTGGCCGGGGCTTTGACGGAAATCGCGGCCATGACCATCGAGGGCCCGGTGGGCAATGTGGGCGAGTTCCTCACCGGCCAGGCCGCCGCCATCGACGCGCAAATCAGCCTGGCCGTCAACACCATTCTCCACCACCCGGACTTTCAGGCCCTGGAGGCCGTGTGGCGGGGCCTGGCCTATCTGGTCTTCGGCACGGAGACCGGGGAAATGCTGAAACTGCGCCTCTTAAACGCTTCCCTGAAGGACTTGACCTTTGACCTGGAAAAAGCCGTGGAGTTCGACCAGAGCCGTTTGTTCAAAAACGTGTATGAGGAAGAGTACGGCACTTTCGGCGGGGAGCCCTATAGCTGCCTGGTGCACATTCACGAATACGGCCGCGCCCCGGCCGATATTTCCCTCTTGAAAAAATTGTCCGAAGTGGCCGCCGCGGCCCACACCCCGGTGCTGACCGCCGCCGCCCCGCAGATATTTGACCTCAACAGCTTTACCGAGCTCTCCAACCCCCGCGACTTGGCCAAGATTTTCCAGACCACCGAGTGCATCCCCTGGCGGTCGCTCAGGGAAACCGAGGACGCGCGCTACCTCAACTTTTTCCTGCCGCGCATGTTGATGCGCCTCCCCTATGCCGCCGGGGCCGTGGAAACGTTCACCTTTGAAGAGGACGTTGACGGCGCGGATCACAGCAAATACTTGTGGGGCAACGCCGCCCTGGCCATGGCCCGCTGCGTCACCGCCGCCTTTGCCCGCCACAACTGGACGGCGGCCATTCGCGGCTTTGAGGGCGGCGGCCTGGTGGAGGAACTGCCCGTGCACGTTTTCACCCGGCCCAGCGGCGACAAGGCTGCCAAGATTCCCACGGAAATCGCCATCACCGACCGCCGTGAAAAAGAGTTGAGCGACTTGGGCTTCATCGCCTTAATCTATCGCCGGGGCACGGACAAGGCCGCCTTTTTCGGCGGCCAGAGCCTCCACAAACCGCCCCTGTTCAACACCGACGCGGCCAACGCCAACGCCCGCATTTCGGCCCGGCTGCCGTATCTGCTGAACGCTTCGCGCTTTGCCCACTATCTGAAATCCATCATCCGGGACAAGGTGGGCAGCTTCACCAGCGCCCAGGCCATGGCCGATTATCTCAACAACTGGATCAGCGGCTACGTGCTGTTGACCGACGACGCCGGGCAGTCCGTCAAAGCCAAATTCCCCCTGCGCGAAGCCCGCGTGGACGTGTACGACGTGCCCGGCGCGCCGGGGGCCTATAAGGCCGTGGTCTACCTGCGGCCCCACTTCCAGCTGGAAGAACTCACCGCCAGCATCCGCCTGGTGGCCACCCTGCCGCCGCCGGTGCCGCCCGTCGATTGAAAATAAGGAGACTGAATCATGAGCATGTTCATAAAAATCAGCGATGTGGAAGGCGACAGCACGGTCAAGGGCTTTGAAGACCAGATTGAGGCCCAGTCCTTTTCCTTCAGCACCAGCCAGTCCACTTCGCCCATACGCAGCAACACTTCCCACACTGACGGGCGGCCCAGCCTGAGCCTGTTCAATTTTACCAAAAGCTGCGACAAGGCCAGCCCCATCATCTGCAAAAAACTGTGGACGGGCGCCACCCTGGCCACCGCAGAATTCACCGCCTGCCGCGACGAGGGCGGGGCCCTCATCGCCTTTTTGACCATCAAAATGGAAAACGTGGTGGTGGCCAATTACAGCGTCAGCGGCGGCAACGGGATGCCCTATGAAAACGTGGCCCTCAATTTTGCCAAAATCGAGGTCAACTACATTCCGCAGAAAAACGAGGGCGGCACTTCAGGCAATGTCCCGGCCTCTTACGACCTGAGCACGGAAAGCGCCGAGGACTGAGGCCATGAAGGCGGCGACGCCCTGGCCCCTGCTTGACCGCTTTCTTTCCGCCGCCGGGCCCGCGGACGCGGAAGCCTATGCCGGGCTTATTCTGCGGGACGTGGAGGAACTGCTGAACAGCCGCCTCTCCTCCCCCTTGGGGGAGGCGGCGGAGGAAAGCGAAGCCGGGTATGGCCTGGCCGACCTGAGCCTTGGCGGTCGCGGCGAGGGGGATTTGCTGAAACTGGCCCGGGCCGTCCGCCGCTGCCTGGAGCTTTACGAGCCCCGGCTGGAACGCGTCCGCGTGGAAGCCCGGCCCCCCAGCCCGGCGGAGATAGACACGCTGACCGTGCGCATTGAGGCCGGGCTGGCGGGGGCGGATTGCCGACACGATTTAGCGCTGGACGTGCCGGTGCGCGTGCGGCGCGAGTGAGGGAAGCTATGGAACAGAGCGTTTTGCGGAATTATTACCAGCGGGAGTTGCGGATTTTGCGGGAGGACGGCGCGGCTTTCGCGGCCCGCTATCCCAAGGTGGCCCCGCGCCTGGGCTTGGCCCCGGGCCAGCATCCCGACCCGATGGTGGAACGTTTGCTGGAATCCCTGGCCTACCTCACCGCCCGCGTCCGCCAGGAATCGGAGGCCGAGCTCCCCGCCCTGGCCGGGCAGGTTTTGGGGCTGATGTGCCCCTCGCTGGCCGCGCCGGTGCCCTCTGTTTCCGTGGTTTCTTTCGCGCCGGATTACGCTCTGCTGAACAAGCTGGACGGCGGCTGGGCTGTCCCCGCCGGAACGGCCCTCTATCAGGAGCCGGAGGGCGACAGCCCGGCCATCCGCTGGCGCACCGGCTGGCCCCTGGTTCTGAGCCCGGCGCGGGTCACGGCGGCCTCCCTGGCCAGCCTGGGGCTGAAAGAATTCGGCGGGGAGGAAGGCGAGTGCGCGGTGCTGCGCCTGCGCTTCAGCGGGGTGACCCCTGGCCAGACAATGCGCCTGTTTCTCAAGGGCGACCGCTTTTCCACCTTTCCCCTGCACGACTGGGCGCACAGCGCGGCCCACCGCCTCTTCCTGGTGGACGATGTGGAGCGGCCCGACCGCCGCTTCATTGCCCAGCCGCTCCCCCGCGAGTTCCTGCGCCCTGCCGGGCTGAACCCGGACGACCTCGTCCTCCCTGGGCGCGGCCAAAGCTGGGCCGGGTTCCGCCTGCTCCAGGAATATTTCGCCTGTCCCGAACGCTTTCTGTTCTGGGAACTGGGGCCCTGGCCGTCGATGGACGCTTTCCCCAATGGCGAGGCCGATTTGGTGCTGCTCCTCACCGAGCCGCCGCCCGAGGGCCTGGAACTGCGCCCCGAAATGTTCGACCCCGCCGCCGTGCCGGTGGTCAACCTGTTCGAGCGCCCCGCCGAGCCTTTGCGGCTCGACCACCGCCGCTCGGGCTACCCCCTCTCGGCTGACCGGCGGCGGGATGATTCCACGGAAATACATTCGCTCTTGTCCGTCACCGCCCTGGCCGCCGGGGGGCGCAGCTTCCCCGTGCCGCACTATGCCGACCGGCAGCCGGGGGAGGAGGGCCTGTGCTGGCAAATGCGCCTGCGCCCCGCGCCGGACGAGCGGGGCACGCGGGCCACCCTGTTTTTTCACGGCGGCGACATGGCTGAGGAAGTGACCATCGCCGCCCGGGCCCTCTGCACCAACCGCCATTGGGCGGCCCGGCGCGGCTGCGGCCGCCTGTCCGCCGAGGCGGAGCTGCCCGCCGTCCCCACCCTGGCCCTGCCGCCCAGCCCCCAGCGCGACCCGGTTTGGGCCGGGGAGGCCCGCTGGCGGCTGGTCGGGAACTTCGCTTTGGCGCAGGAATCTTTGAGCGGCCCCGAGGGGCGGCGGGCGCTGCAAAACATTCTAGGGCAATACGCCCCGCCCGGCGACGCCTACGGTCAGCGGCAGATAGCCGGGGTGACCAAGCTCTCCGCCGAGCCCCTCTTCCACCCCCTGCGGCCCTCGCCCGATTGCCCGATGGGCGGCCTGGCGCGGGGCCTGAACATTGACCTGCAACTGGATGAGGAAGCCTTCCGGGGCGGCAGTCCCTTCATTTTCGCGGGGGTGCTGGAAGTTTTCATGGGCCTGCGCAGCGCCGTCAACTGCCTCACCCGGCTGCGCCTGTTCCTCGACGGCCGCAAAGGCGTGTACCACCAATGGCCCCCGCGCTGCGGCGACCGGCAACTGTTGTAGGTGAAGGGGTATGGGCGGGCAGGCCCCGGCAGCGGGCCGGGTGTGGGAAAAATTTCAGCGGCAGCCCTGGCGCTATGATTTTTGGCGGGCCCTGGCCCTGTGCCGCAAACTGCGCCCCCGCCGCCGGGTGCGCTTTGCGCTGCGGCCCACGCTGAGTTTCAGCCCCGCTGCGGTGTCCGGCCTGAAATTTTCGCCGGACGATGAGCCGACCCTGGCGGTGAACCTCAGCGGCCTCACCGGCCCGGAGGCCCCGCTGCCGCCGCGCGTGACGGAACTGGCCGAAAGTTTGGCCCGGCGGGGCGACCCGGCCCTGGCCGATTTTTGGGGCCTCTTCGGCAGCCGCGTTCTCGACCTCTACCAGGAGCAGATGGGTTGCCTGAAGCCGGAAGCCGACCCCGACGGCCACGCCCTGGACAGTTATTTGCTGGCCGCCGCCGGAATGCTGGGCGAGCACCTGCGCGGGCGAAAACTGGCCGTCCCCTGTTCCGGCCCGCAGGGGGAGCAGTGGGGGGCCTTGCCGGAAGCCAGTTTCCTTTCGGCGGCCCAGGTGTGGGGCCTGTTCCCGCGCTCGGCCAGCGGCCTGGAATTTTTGGTGGAAAAGGTGTTCGGCGTGCGGGCCAAAGTCGAGCCCCTGCGCGGGGCCTGGACGCAGTTGCCCACCGAGCACCGCAGCCGCCTGGGCCGCGCCAAAAACCAGCTTGGTTGCGACGCCCTCAGCGGCGGCCACATCTTTGACCCGGCGGCAGGTTTCACATTGAAACTCGGCCCGCTGACCAAGGAACAGCACCGCAGTTTTTTGCCGCCACCGGCGGGAAACAAGCGGGGGGATTTGATGGCGTTGGTCAAATGGTATTTGGGGACTGCCGCCATTAGCTGTAGCTTGTCTTTAAATTGTTGAAAAGATAGGAGGAAAGAAAATGTCAGGGCAATATCATGTTTACATTCCTTTTCAGGATGATAGTTTGTGTAAGGACATTCATGATTTATGGGTTAAGCCGTATTCGGCATTGCTTGGGGCGACGCCCGGGAGTGCTCGGGCTATGTTTAATTCAGCCTCTTTACCCACTTCCTCCCAAGCGCGCGTAGAAGATAGGAAGCGACCTATAATCTCCGTGCATGGTCATTCCAAACCGTTAATGGTTTCCAAGGCAGTGCCAGATAAAGACACAATTTATATCGTTGGCCATTGTTGCCCGGACGGTAAAACCCTGACCGACAATAAGAGAAACCCAATCGATGAATGGGAATTAGTTTGGCGCATGCAACAAGACGGAATCAATCCGAGGCATGTA
>JAITVE010000355.1 GCA_031285975.1 Candidatus Adiutrix sp.
ACCCCCGCCAGCGGCGCTTCCCGGCCATCCCGGCCCGGCCCCATCAGGCCGATGGAGACCGCGAAAAAGGGGTGGCCGTGGGCGAAGTTGGTGGTGCCGTCCAGGGGGTCGATATACCAGGTGTACCCGGCCCGCTTCAAGCCGCTGTGCCCTTCTTCCTCGCCCACGATAAAGTGATCCGGATATTTTTGGGAAATAATTCTGCGGACGATTTCCTCGGAGCGCAGGTCATACTCGGTCACCAAATCCGTAATGCCTTTGAATTTGACCCGGTGCCGCTCCCCAAAGCCGCTCATCAGCGCTTCCGCCCCGGCGGCGGCGGCCGTCAGGGCCACCTGAAGGGCCTGTTCTGTATTAAAGCTGTCCATAGTCTCCGCCCGGCTGAACGCCGCCTTGTTGGTAAAAATCAGTCAGGTGAAACGACTTCCAGTTGCAGCCAGTTCAGGGCCGCTACCGCTTTGTCGCCGGTGACCAAGACTGCTTTGAAAACCACCGCTGTGGCGGCGACAATTGCATCTGGTAGTTTTATATGAGTATTGCGCCGCAAAGAAATAGCCTCCGCTTCAATCGCGGCTGACAGTGAGGCAATATTCAGCGTAGCCAGGAGCGACCGAACCTGTTTTTCGCCTTCCAACGTCAAGCTTTTCCAGGCCAAAAGCTCCATCCTTGTGATGACGCTGACAAATACTTGCGTTGGCGGGAGGCTGTTAATGAAGTCTGCCCACGGCTTCTCACCGCGCAAATAATAGATGACGGCATTGGTGTCCAGAACAAAATTACCATTCATCCCGCATTTCCCTTTGAATTTCAAGCGCATCGCCGGAAAAGCTGGCGTCGTTTTTCAGGCATCCGGCGAACGCGGCCAGGGCGGCGGGTTTTGATTTGTTCGGGGATGGGAAAATGGTTACGTGCAATTCGGCCTGTCCCGGCGGGAGCTCATCCGGCAGTTCCAGGCTGAGGGTCAGACGGCGATCCGCTGGAACTTCAATGGTTTTGTGAAACGTGGTCATGGCGGGGCCTCCTTTCCGGGGGGTGCGGGGAATCCAGTCTTGCGCTAGTGTAGCCTATTGTTCGGGAAATGACAATCAGGGCGTGAGCCGCGCCACGCGACCGCCGAAAATATATGTTGCTTTGCGGCGGGGAATGTGCTATCTTCCAAAAAGAAGTGGCAAGGGCCACTTTTTGTTTTACCCGGCTTCAACTAAGGTTCGACGAGGTTGAGGTCTCCAGGCGGGCCGCGCGGCCCGGAGGGGCGGCTCGAAGGCGGGCCGGTCTTCCGTTCACGCTGATTTTCAGCGCGAAGGCCGTCCGCAACGCCGTCACTCGCCAAAAAGTGGGTTCCAGCCCGCTTTATTTTTTGTCTGTCGCTGAATGGTGAACTGCTTATGGCCACTGTCTCCGGCCAAAAAAAATATCACAAGTCCGACCGCCGCCCCGAGCAGGCTCCCTTGCCGGGCAAGGCCGAACTCAAAACCTTTCTCGTCTGGGCCAGGGAAGTGGCCGAGGCGGCCCTGGCCCCGCTGGGGCTGGAACTGGTGGTTATTCAGTGCCCGGTTGAGGGCGGCCGCCCGGTTTTGCGGCTCTTTATCGACAAGGCCGTGAGCGGGGAAGGTGCCGAAGCTGCTCCCGCCGGGAGCCCCTTGGCTTCCCAGGTCACCCTTGACGACTGCGCCGCCGCCTCCCGCGCCTTGGACGCCATGCTGGAAGGCGACGACCGCGAGCCCCCGGCGGGCTATGTGCTGGAAGTTTCCTCCCCCGGCCTGGACCGGCCCCTGGTCAAGCCCGCCGATTACCCCCGCTTTGCCGGGCGGCTGGTGAAGCTGAAACTGCGGCAGGACGGCCGCAACAGCGCCTATAAAGGCCGCCTCGCGGTCGCCGCCGACGGCGCGCTGAGCCTGGAGACCGCCGACGGCCCCGTGCCATTTTCTTTTGACGACGTGACCTCCTGCCGCCTGAGCCTCGACGAGGTGGAGTTTTAGCGCCCGCCTTGGCTTCCGCTCTCTCTACCGCAAGGGCGCATTATTTTTAGTGTAAACCCGGCCGAGCCGTTCGGGCATCGCCGTAGCTACGACGGAGTAAAGCCCCTCTGGGGCAAGGATTAGAGTTATGAACAGCAACGAACTTAAGCGCATCATTGAACAGGTCAGCCGCGACAAGGGCATCGACAAAGGGGTGCTCATCGGCACCCTGGAGGAAGCCATCCGTTCGGCGGTGAAACGCAAATACGGCATGAGCGAGAATTTCGAGGTCACCTACAGCGATGATACCGGTGAAATAGAAGTCTTTCAGTTCAAAGAAGTGGTGGAGGAGGTGGAAAACCCCGACACCCAGATTTCTATTATGGACGCTAAAAAGCTCGACCCGGAATCCACCCTCGGCGAAGAGCTCGGGGTGAAGCTCGACACCGCCGCCTTTGGCCGCATCGCCGCCCAGTCGGCCAAGCAGGTCATCATCCAGCGCATGAAAGACGCGGAGCGCGACCTGATTTTCGACGACTACAAAGACCGGGTCGGCGAAATCATCAGCGGCATCGTTCAGCGGGTGGACAAGGGCAACATCGTCCTGAACCTGGGCCGGGCCGAAGCCCTGCTCCCGTCCTCCGAGCAGATTCCCCGCGAAACCTATTACCGGCGCGGCGACCGCCTGCGGGCCCTGGTTATTGACGCGAAGCTGGTCAGCCGCGGGCCCCAGATCATCCTCTCCCGCACCCATCCCGACTTCCTGGCCGCCCTTTTCGCCGCCGAAGTGCCGGAAATCGCCGAAGGCATCGTGAAAATCGTCTCCGTGGCCCGCGAGCCCGGCAGCCGGGCCAAAATTTCCGTGACCACCGAGGATCAGGAAATTGACCCGGTGGGCGCCTGCGTGGGTATGCGGGGCTCCCGCGTGCAGGGCGTGGTGCAGGAACTGAAGGGCGAAAAAATCGACATCATCCCCTTCAGCGCGGACATCGCCCATTATGTGGCCAGCGCCCTGGCCCCCGCCGGGGTCATCCGCGTGGTGGTGGACGAGGAAAACCGCTCCCTGGAAGTGGTGGTGCCCGACGAGCAGCTGTCCCTGGCCATTGGCCGCAAAGGGCAGAACGTGCGCTTGGCCAGCCGCTTAGTTGGCTGGCGGATTGATGTGAAGAGCGAATCCAAATACCAGCGCGCCCTTAAGGACGGCTACCAGTCGCTGATTCGCCTCCCCGGCGTGAGCGAGAGCACGGCTGACGCGCTGTTCGAGGCCGGGTACGGCTCGGCGCGGGACGTGGTGGCCGCTTCTCCCGAGGCTTTGGCCGCCATTATGGATCAGGACGAGGGGAAGGTCGCCCAGGTTATGGAGGCCGCTCGCTTCTACCTGGAAAACCTGGCCCGCGAGGACGCGGCCTCCGAAGCGCAGGAACTCTTGGCCAAGGAAATTATGGCCATGCCCTCGGTTTCTGAGGCTGAGGACGACGCGGCTGTGGCCGAGGAGGCGGCTCCCGCCGAAGCGGCTGAGGGCGTACAACCGCCTGTTGAGGATAACGAGTAGTGGGGGAGGGCTCTGGCCCGCTGCGGACGTGTTTGGGGTGCCGGGCTAGGAAAGAGCAGGGAGATATGGAGCGAGTGGCTCTGGTCTCCGGCCCGGATGGCCCCAAGGTTGTGTGGGACTGCCGCCGCCGCTTGGGCGGGCGGGGGGGGTGGCTCTGCCGGGGGGATGAAGGGTGCCTGGCGGCGGCTTTGAAGAGGCGGGCCTTCGGGCGGGCTTTTAGAGTCGAAGGGGCGCTTGATCTTAGTGAAATAGCGGTGGCTTCGCGGGCTACGATTCTGGAAAAGTATGGGGCTCTGCCCCAAGCCCCGCTTAAGAGGGGCTAACGCGAGCCCCTCTTAAGAATCTCCGCGCGCCAGGGGCTGCGCGCCCCTGGATCTGCGTGTCGGCTAGTGAAGCCGTGGG
>JAITVE010000370.1 GCA_031285975.1 Candidatus Adiutrix sp.
AATAAAAAGGGGCGCATGGCGCTCCTTTTTTTGTGTCTGCGCATGTGCCTTTTTTCCTACCGCCGTTTGTCTTTGCGCCGTAAATCCAGTATAATTGCCCCTACGTTGGATAAGGAGAATTATATGAAAAAAAATCTATGCTTTGTTATGGGCCTTAGTGTGATGCTGGTTATGGCTTTTGCCGCGACAGCGGCGGCGCAGCGGACGGTGGGCGGCGAGGTGGCAAAAAACGCCGCCGCGTATTTTGCGGAATTTCCGGCGGATGGGAATGTCATCAGGCCGGACATGCTCTTCTCAAAAATAACGGGCGGGGAGGACGTTTTTATTATCGACGTTCGCCGCCCGGCCGATTACGCGAAAGGGCATCTCAAGGGCGCGGTGAACCTGTCCTTCTTTGACCGCTCGGTCTCGGACGCGCTGGAAATGATTCCGAACGACAAGCCCGTTTTTGTGTATTGCTATACCGGGCAAGCGGCGGCGCAGGTGACGGTGCTGCTGAACCTGGCCGGGAAAGCGGCCAAAAGCGTGCAGTCCGGCTTCGACAACGGCGTCAGCAAAACCGACGGGCACGCGGCCTTGCTGGAGCAAACCGCCAACCCCTTGCCGGACAAAGCCTACCCCGTGGCTGACGACGACCTCAAGCTGGCCGTCAAACTCTATTTCATGGGGAAAGAGGCCCGCAACAACACCGAATTCGCCAACTACAACCTGTCCGCCGCCACCCTGAAAGGCTTTGTGGACGCCAAGAATCCCGACTACCTCATCGTTTCCGCCCGCCGCGCCGATGATTACGCGAAGGGCCATATCCCCACCGCCCGAAACATCCCCTTCGGCAGGGGCATGGAAACAGGCCTGGCCGCGCTGCCGAAGGACAAAACCATTGTGGTCTACTGCTACACCGGGCAGACCGCCGGGCAAACCATGGCCGTGCTCAGGATGATGGGGTATGAGGCCTATTCCATGAGCGGCGGCATGAATGCCTGGGCCAAAGAAGGCTTTGAGACCGTCGCCGACTGATTGCCGCCGCTTCGTGCCAACGCCATTAATATCATTGACGTTGGCACGAATTTTTGTACGTTTATAGAGATTGGAGGAGCGCCGTCATGGCCGCAAGTGACACCCTGCCCCCGGAGCGGTTAACTTTTTGGAGCCTTACGCGCCGGACTTTTGCCGCTATAAAAGAGCAGCCGCTGTTTTTCGGACTTATAGCCATAGTGATGCTTCCAACAAACGCGTTGGAATGGGGGGAATACGAAACAACTGAGATAATAGTAGCTTCACTTTTAGATACACTATTTTCCGGCGCTGTCGTGTACAGCATTTTTATGAATCAGGCGGAGGGCCATTTTGCTTCTTTGGGCCAAGCTCTCACCCCAACGTTGAGATGGCCGTTTATCGGGTTCACTTTGGTGAGCATCCTGCTTGTGATGCTGGTGAGGGGCGTGGAGGCCTGGTTGGACAGTGCTGAAGTCCCTCTGAGTCTCACCATTGTGGCATTCTTCGCTACTCTGGGACTGGCTCTCGGATTGGGTGCAATCTTCTTGGCCGCTATCCCGGCTTATGTGGTTGAAGGACTTGGCTTTTTTGCCAGCCTCCAACGTAGCCTGGAACTCACTAAAGGCCATCGCATGAGGATTTTTATTCTTTTGTTGAAGATTTTTGGGCTGTTCTTTCTGGCAAGTTTTCCGCTCAATGATAACCTATTGTCCATGCTGGTGGATATTTTTCTATTAGCCTTTTTTGCCCTTATTTACTGCGACTTGCGGGCTCTTGAGGAAGAACGGGTTTGACGGCCAGGAGCCATGACCAGTAGTAGGGTTTGTCCACCACGGGTTCCATGCGGCCGCCCGTGCGGCGGTCGGGGATGGGGGTGACCTGGTAGCCGGAGGCGGCGATGAAGGCAACGACTTCATCGGTTTGCCATTGGTTCCAATAGGCTTTCAGGTGGTTGTAGCCGGGGTCGAGATAGCCGTCAATCTCCCAGCGGCGCAGGGTTTCCGGGCCGAAATTGTCACGGATAATCAGGATTTTCGCGCCGGTCTCCATCAGGCGATCCAGCGGTTCGCGGTAGTCCGGGCAAAAGGTCAGGGTGTTGAGCAGCACCGCGATGTCATACGACTGGCCGCATACATCCTCAATCGCGCCGCAGGTGAGGCGTTCCGCCTCCAAACCGTGGCGCGGCAAGACTTCCCGGCCAATGTCTATCAAAGACGGGCTGTAGTCCAGCCCAAAATATTCCACGGCCAGGCCGCGTTTTTTGAAGGAATGCCACAGATAGCCGCTGCCGCAACCCGCGTCCAAAAGGCGCGGCGGCGCGGCGTATTGCCGGATGAAGGGAGCGGCGATGTCCGCGCCCATAAGGCTCGGCGGCGCTGCGCCGCGCCGAATGAAGGGAGTAAGTATTTCCGCGCATTGGGCTGCGGCGTCCATCTCGCCCTCCCCTTCCGCCCGGCGGCGGTAGAGGCCGCGCACGTTTTGGGAATGCTCCCAGATGTTGTCCGCTGGGTCAGGAATCACAGCCAGCCCTTCACGCCCAAGGCTTCTATGGTTTCCGGGGCCAGGTTGGTGTAGTGGGGGCCGCGCTTTTCCAGGTCGGCCATAAACTGCTCGCGGGCCTGGTCGGTCTCGAAGGACAGCACCACCAACGCCCGGCCCACCTGCTCGCCGGTGTGTACATAGCTGAAATAGGAAATCGTGCCCAGGGGCGCCATGCGTTCCAGGAATTCAGTCAGGGCGCCGGGGCGTTCCGGGAAATTGAGAATCGCGGCAAAGGGCCGCCGGAACATGGCGGGCTGGAAGGTGGCCACGCGGAAGCCGAGGTCGGCCCGGTCGGAAACGTCTTTAAAATCATAGCCCGCGGCGGCCCAAAGGCCTTCCAGCTTGGCGGCCTGGGACTTGGCCCCATCAAAGCCCACAATGGGGTAGGCCGTGGTGCGGTCGTTCTGCCCGCAGACGAGGTAGCTGATGTTCAGGCCCAGGGGGGCCACGGTTTTCAGCATGGCCAGCATCGCGCCGGGGCGTTCGTCGAGCCGGACTTGGTAATAGGGCTTGGACTCGTGCCCGGCCCCGGCCCGCCGGGAGATCATGGCCAGTTGCCGGAAATCGAGGTTGGCCCCGGTGAGGATGACTCCCACCTTCTGGCCCTTGAGCTGCTCGGACATTTTGCGGGCCGCCGCCAAACCCAGCGCGCCCGAAGGCTCGGAGAGAACGCGGGCCACCTGCCAGAATTTTTGAATGGCCCGCGAGGCCTCGCCCACCGTGACCGTGACCAGGTCGTCAAGCTGGCCGCGCAAAATTTCGAACGGCAGCCGCCCGGCCCGCTTCACCGCCGTGCCGTCGCAAAACACGTCCACATGGTCTAAAGTCACGGGCTCCCCGGCGGCGAAAGCGGCCTTCATAGAGGCCTGGCCCTCTTCCTCCACGCCAATAATTTTCACTTCCGGCGCATAGGTTTTAATGGCCGTGGCCACCCCGGCGGCCAGGCCGCCGCCGCCAATCTGCACAAAAACAACGTCCGGCCTGTGCGAGCCGACCATCAGTTCGTCGCCCAAAACCCCCTGCCCGGCCATGACCAGCATGTCGTCATACGGCGGCACGTAGAGGGCCCCGCTCTCACGGCAAAAGTCCGCCGCCGCTGCGGCGGCCTGGTCGAAATTATCGCCGACCTGGTGAATCTCCACCCAGGCTCCGCCGAGCCGGGCCGTGGCCTCCACCTTCAGCCGGGGGGCGGCCTTGGGCATGAACACGTGGGCGGAAACGCCCAGCCGCGCCGCCGCCAGGGCCACGCCCTGGGCGTGGTTGCCCGCCGAGGCTGCCGTCACGCCCACGGCCTTGGCCTCTTTCTCCCGCGCCTTCATGAAGTTGTAGGCTCCGCGCCATTTATAGGAGTGGATGGGAGACAAATCCTCCCGCTTCAAAAGCATGTCCCAGCCCCCCGGCATGGGGTAGACCTCAAGGGGGGTCGGCTCCGCGACTTGGTAGATGCGGGTGCGGGCCTTCATTATTTGGCTGAATAAAGATTCGGGGGTTATATCGGTCACGGTTGACCCTTTCTTGAATATACGCTTCGCGGGCTAAGTCACCCTATTTCTTATAAACTTTCAGGAAGTCACGGAAATACAAGGCCCCTGACCAGTAAGTAATAGCCAACGCGACATAAATAATCACGGTGCCGATCAAATGCAAATTCGCCCACAGCAAGTGGTAATGCCACATCAAACAGAACAGGGCAATGTTCTGGGCCAAAGTCTTTTGCTTGCCCGACTCGGACGCGCTGATGACCAACCCCTGCTCGGCGGCTATGCCGCGCAACCCGGTCACGGCCATTTCGCGGGCGAGAATCATGAACACCACCCAGGCCTCTATCCGGCCCAGGGGGATGAGCATAATGAGGGCGGCGGAGACGAGCAGCTTGTCGGCCAAGGGGTCGAGGAATTTGCCCAGCGTGCTGACGAGGTTGTATTTGCGGGCCAGGTGCCCGTCCACCAAGTCGGTCAAAGCGGCCAGGAGGTAGAGGGTGGCCGCCACCCCGGAGATGACCGGCCCGCCGCCGGGATAGATCAGCATCAAAACGATGATGACCGGGATGGCGGTGAGCCGCCCGATGGTGATGCAGTTGGGCAATTGGGGATGGCTGGTCAGTCGGTTCCAGTTCATGTCAGAATTCACCTTGATATTGCTGATAATTTCGCTTAACAATGACCACGTAATTCCGGGTTTCCGGGATATTGGGAATTTTCCATTCGCGGGCCACCCGCGTGGGGCCCGCGTTGTAGGCGGCGATGGCCAGATCGAGGTTGCCGTTGAAACGGTCGAGCATCCAGCGCAGATAGCGGCTGCCGCCCATGATGTTCTGCTGCGGGTCAAAGGGATCGCGGCAGCCGACGGAGCGGGCGGTCTGGGGCATGAGTTGCATGAGCCCCTGGGCCCCGGCCCAGGAAACGGCCCCGGCGTCGAAGGCCGACTCGGAGCGGATAACCGCCGCGATGAGGGCCGGGTCTAAATTATAGGCCGAAGCCGCCTGCATGATGTAGGGACGGAGGCTGTTGTGGGTGAAACGGCGGCGGCCGCCGGTGAGGCCGCGCTGCACCTTGATGTCCACCACGGTGATGTTGAACAGGCGGAAGCGGGGGTCGGCGGGCACATTGCTGATGTGCACCACGCCGTCCGCGTCCTTGAACATATAGACGGAAATTTCCCGCGTGTTGGGGGCCGGGGAAGCGGCGGCGTCGTGTATGGCCGGGGCAAAGTTGGCCGGGGCCTTGGGCGCTTCAGGCTTTTTGCGCAGATGCTCGGGCACCCAATAGGGGACGCTTTCCTCAGCAGCCTTTACCTGCCAATAGGGAGCGGCGGGGGCTTCCTCCGGCTTCTGCCAGTAGGGCCGGGCCTCGGCGGGCTTATCCTGTATCCAGTACGGGCGGTCGTCCACTGGCGCGGCGGGCGGCTCTTCGACGGCCGCCGGCATCGACGGAGCCGTGTGCCAGGGCGACGTTTCCACGCCGCCGCTCACAATTTCTTCTTTGAGGATGATGCTGCGGCGGCCGCTCTCATCCACAGTGATAGCCGGGTTCGCGGCGGGCGTTTCGCCCCGGAGGGTCAAGGTTTTGCGGCCGCTTTCGTCCACGGTTATGTTCGGCGACGAGGCCCCGGCGTTGAGCGTCCAGCCAGCCGGTTCATTCGCCGGGAGGTTCGGCATCACAACCTCTTCCGCGCCGTCGAGCATTATCACCTGGTTGCCGCGATCGTCCACCGTGATAACCAGGGGCGCGGCGGGGGGCAGCACGAAATCGTCTTCGGTCAAGTCTTCCGGCGCGACCTCGGGCGGCGTCGCGGGGGCCGGTTTGGCCGGGGCCGGTTTCGCGGGAGCCGCCTGCTCCGCAGCGGACGGCGCGAACAATGACGACTCGGCCCGGAGTTCGGAACCGAACAGCAATATAGCGGCCAGCAAGGCTGTGCCCCTCATCAGTGGCGCCACAAAATTCAAGCCGCGAACCCTTCTATATCTCTAATACGTCCGCTGGACAGCCAACGGTTCGGCTTCACAATCGAGCAGAAAAACAGCGTGCCGACAAGCCGCTCCACTGGAAATGGATTCCTGCCTTCGCAGGAATGACGATGGGGCGGGAGTGACAGTGGGTGTTAACCCTACAAAAGGCATAGATTCCGGCTTCCGCCGGAATGACGGTAGTAGCCATGGTGCCGACGACTCCCCCACACAGCCGCCGCAACTATTGACTAACCGCACCCTCTTGGGATCCAGGGGGTATCCCCCTGGCGTGCGGAGAGTCCAGAGAGGGGCTCGCGTTAGCCCCTCTCTGGCGGGGTTTAAATTCGAACCCGATAGGGTTTGAATAAACTGAGATTGCGCGACAGCGCAAAGATTGGGCAGAGCCCCATACTACTCCAGATTCTTCGCCGCACAAGCGTCCCTACTTCTTCGCCACCTTGGCATGATCCGCCAAAAACGCCGCCACACCTTTATCCGTCAAAGGATGCCCAGCCAACTGCTGGATAACCTTAAAAGGAATGGTGGCAATATCAGCCCCAAGCAACGCACTGCGCAACACATGCTGCGGCGAACGAATGCTGGCCACGATGATTTCGGTCTCCATCCCATAGTTACCGTAAATGGTGACAATCTCCTCAACAAGGGCCATGCCGTCCTGCCCCACATCGTCGAGGCGGCCGACAAAGGGGCTGACGAAGGCGGCCCCGGCCTTGGCGGCCAGAAGGGCCTGGAGCGGCGAAAAAACGAGGGTCAGGTTAACCTTGATGCCGTCGGCGGCAAGCGCCCCGGTGGCGGCCAACCCATCCATGGTGAGGGGCAGCTTAACGGCCACATTGTGGGCCAACGAGGCCAAATGGCGGCCCTCGCGGATCATGGCCTCTTTTTCGGTGGCCAGAACTTCGGCGCTGACCGGGCCGGGGGTGAGGGCGCAGATGGCCTTGATGTGCTCGTCCTGCTCGCTGACGCCTTCTTTGGCCATCAGGCTGGGGTTGGTGGTCACGCCGTCGAGGAAACCGTAGGCGGCGGCCTCTTTGATTTCAGCCAGGTTGGCTGTGTCGATAAAAAATTTCATGTCTTTTCACCTTTGTGTTATCAGTGCCCCAGGCGGAGCGAAAAATCAGGGCCGGTTAACGGTTCATGGTCAAATAGCGATCCCGATTCTCAACATTCTGGAAATAGAGGGTCTCGCCGCCGCGCACCACGGTGAGGGCCTCTTTTTTGGGGAAATAGACCCCGGTGGCGGCGTCGCGCACCAACTCCTGGGTCTCGGGCTCTTCCCGGCCCGTGCCGTAGCCGCGCACGAGCCAGATGATGAGCCAAAAGAGCAGCGCGATGATAAAAAAGCGGAACATTAGGCCTCCAGCCGCTTAAAGCCCTGGCCGTCGGGCGGCAGGGCGGCCAGAAGCTCACTGGCCGTGCGGCCCAAAACAGGGTGCCGCCAGCCCGGCGCAACCTCGGCCAGCGGGGCCAGCACAAACACGCGCTGGGCCAGCCTGGGGTGGGGCACGAGTAATTTCGGCGGCATATCAATCACTTCCCGGCCAAAAGCCAAGAGGTCGAGATCAATGACCCGGGGCCCGTTCAGTTCCAGGCGCACCCGCCCCATGTCGGCCTCAAGGGCCAAAAGCCGCTCCAACAGGGCCTCGGGGGACAGGCGGCAGTCGAAGAGGGCCACGGCGTTGTGATACCAGTCCTGCCCCGGCGGCCCGCCCTGGGGCTCGGTGAGATAGATGGAGGAGGCGGCCAGGAAGGTGAGCCCCTCGGCTTCGCCCAGGCGGCGCAAAGCGTTGCGAATCATGTCCCTGGGGTTGGCCAGGTTGGCCCCCAGGCCGATAAAGGCGGCCCTGTCTATCATGGCCTGGTCGAGCGTTTGCGGCATGAGGCCCGGCGACTCCTGAAAAATTTTATGGTTATTATAGCATATTTTGGAGCAAATGGATGAAGAAAGAATACCGGGTTTCTTGCAATGAAAAATGAAGGTGCTATAATTGACGTCACGAGCGATAATCTACGTATGGGCCTTATGCGGGGGAGGTTTTTGGCATGGTTGAGAATCAGTGCGGCAGCGGGCGGGGAGAACCGTCGGCGGCTGTGGAACCACGGAAGAAAATAAAAATACGCACGGCGGCGCTCCTGCTTATTTTTGCGGTGCCGGGTTTATCCATTCTCTTTATGTATGTGTCCTTATCATTCAACTGGGAACTACCCAAATGGGTATACCAAGTATTGTTTTTTGGCGGCATCCTATTTTCGCTGAGTGCCGGAATGACAACCTTCATCGTCAATAAATATACGGAAGGCCAGTATAGAGGCATTGTGACGGTTGCCCTTCTGCTTATTTTTGCGGTGCCGCTTTTGTCCCTTTGTATCATGAATTTTTTTGCATCATTCGTTGGGCATTTATTCAGCGATATCTTACTTTATGGTGGATTCCTGCTTTCGCCAATGGCCGGAATAATAACCCTTATTACCGATCACTGCAAGGAAGGCAAGCGTAAAGGCGTTGTGAAGAATGGGGAAATAGTTCTGCTTATTATAGGCTTGCTGCCGTTCTTTTATGGCTTTGGTCTCATCATCTACAGTTTTTTTACGCCGCCTGCGGTCGTTGAATCTATGTAATGTCTCACCCACGGAGGGTTCAGCATGGTAAAAATTCAGTTCGACAATGAGCGTGATACGCTTTCGGCGGCTGTTGAACCACGAAAGAAAGTCAATTTACGCACTCTGTCTCTCCTGCTTATTTTTGCGGCGCCGGTTTTGGCCCTTTTCGTCATGGAGCTTACCCCTTTCACGGGGATAGCGGGCCTGGTCGGCCTCCTGCTTTCGCCAGCGGTCGGGGCCGTGATAGGCATTGCGGGTCTTTGCACGGAGAAAAACCGCCCGGGCGACTGGCTGGACATAGCCGTGCATATTGTGCTTCTACTGGTGCTCTTGTCTCTCTTCTCCATGGTTCTTCGGTTCGCAGACTGGGGCATCGGCATATTCTAGCAGCCGCTGGTCACCTAAGGAGGTTCTCACATGGCCGAAGCACAGAAAAAACTCTTTTTGCCCATGTTCGCGCTCTTTCTTTCTGCGGCAATGCCGTGGCTTTCCGTGTTCGTTCCATTATTCTTGAGGATATCCGGCGAATTCATTATATACGCCATCATACTGCCGCCGATTGCCGGAATATTGCTCGGCATTGCCGCTCTCTGCAAAGGCAGGAAACATACGGGCACCGCCGGGCTCGTCATTTCGTGCATCGCAATTCTAACGCCGTTCATGTATGCCGCCGTCGTCTATATTCAGCTTCAAGAAGTCGGTTCACAACTCGAACACATGTAACTATGGATCAGTTCAGGAATAATTTGTACGTTTTCCTGGCAAGGCGTTCTCGTTTTGGCCGGATTGTTAGCGGTCAAAATGAGAACAACGCAGCCAGGGGAATGTACAAGTTGTTCATGAACTGATCCTATCGGCCGCACCATGAAAATACTCTGGAACATAACCCGCACGATTCTGACGCTGGCCGCCTGGCTGGCGGGCGGGTATGTTTTGCATAAATATGAATATTTCAAAGCCTTCGGGGCGGTGGACAATGTGGCCGGAACCCTGCCCGTGGCCATGGTTATCACGGCGGCAACGGGAGCCGCCGCCCTGCTGTGGATGAAGCACAGCCGCCAATACGCCCCGGTCTCAGCCGCGCTGGCCCTGCTGGCGGCCTTGTCCGTGGCCCTCTTCCCCACCGCGCTGCGCAAAGACTGGCGGCTGAACCTCGCCATACCCAAAGGCGCGGAAGCCCGGCCGGATATGACGGTGTATGCACCCTTTGCCGAAGCCTCGCAAACCGCCAAGCTGGCTGAAAAATCAACCCTCACCCTGACCAGCGGCCTGCCCACCCTGGACGGGGCCACGGCCCTCTACCCGGTCTACGCGGCCCTGGCCGAGGCGGCCTACGACCGCGCCGCCTTCTCGCCGGACGATGTGCGCTGCACCAGCACCCGCCAGGCCTACGAAGCCGTTATCTCCGGCCAGCGGGACATTATTTTCGTCGCCGCCGCCTCCGCCCGGCAACTCGCCGCCGCTCAGGCCGCCGGAGCCGATTTGCGCTTCACCCCCATCGGCCGCGAGGCTTTCGTTTTTGTCGCGGGGCGCGGGAACCCCGTGGACGACCTCAGCTATCAGCAAGTGCGCAACATCTATTCGGGAAAAACCGCCCGCTGGAAAACCCTGGGCTGGCCGGAGGGCGGCGACATCATCGCCTTTCAACGCCCGGAAGGCTCCGGCAGCCAGACGGGCCTGCAAAGCGTCATGGGCGGCCTCCCCATCCAGGCCCCGCAGCCCCTGCCGGACGCGAGCCTTCTCGGCTCCGGCAGCCTGATGAAGCAGGTCTCGGTGGAATGGCAGGGCGTGCAGCCCGCCCTCGGCTATTCCTACCGCTACTTCGCCACCGCCATGTACGCGAACCCCGACGCCAAACTGTTAAAAATCAACGGCGTTGCCCCCACCATAGAAAATATCCGCAACGCCCGCTACCCTTTCACCGGCGACTTCTACGCCGTCACCAACGGCGCGCCGCACGGCAACGTTAAAACCTTCATCGACTGGATTCTTTCGCCGCAAGGGCAGGAATTGATTGAGAATCAAGACCACCCGCTGAGCGGGTGGTTTGCACAGCCCTATAAGGGCATGGTACAGGCAGCGCCAGAGGGCGCATTGAAGGTTTGCCAACCGCAT
>JAITVE010000379.1 GCA_031285975.1 Candidatus Adiutrix sp.
GCCACGGCCAGGAAATACTTTATTTGACTCAGTTCCATAAATGCGCCTATCCAGGTGTTTCTTTGTTAATACGGCTGTTTCCATCGGCGTCGGGGCGGTTTGACCTTGCTAACAAGGTCACAATAAAAAAATCCCTCCTGGCGGAACGCAATTGATAAGTTTATATTGGTAAAATATCATGTTCACGGTTCATATTTCCGTATTTTTATGTGTTACGGTTGGGCTCTGCTGGTGTTATTGGTGACATTGCGGCAATTAGTGGGTGAAATAAATTTCAAATTTTTCATCATTCCGAAATAATTTGTGCTATTATATTACTACAGGGCCGTATGAAAGTAAATGCCCTGTCGGAAATTTTCTCCCGTGCGTCGTTTTTGTGCTCCTCGGCTACCTTTGATACTGTCTAATGTTTCGTTGGCATCAATCTAATTCCATTTTGCATCTGCCTGTGCTTTAATTTTCTAAACTTCTTGAGGCTATACCAAGGGCGCATACGCCAGACCAGCGATAGGGTGCGCCAGATAACAAAACGACAAATGCCTTTTCGCTCTTCCTGTTATTGGCGGCGAAACTTTGTTTAATCGACGGCTCCATATTAGTCAGCGGCGTGATGCACGCCGAGCCCTGATTTCTTCATTGTAAGCAACGTAGCGTCGGCGCGGGTCACCCGTCCGGCAGAGGCCTTAATGTTCTATACAATAGCCCAAGTGAGGTAGGCATGTCTGAACAAGAAAAAATTGAACAAAGGGACGCCGGTCGCGCCACAATTATGGCCGTGACCGCACTGGTCCTTGCCTGGCTGTCCTTCGCCTTCCGCTTTGCGGACGGCATCACCGTGGGCCCGGTTATGCCCCGTATGCTCGAAATCTTCGACATGACCAGGGCCCAGGGCGGCAGCCTGATCTCCATCGGCTACCTGGGCGGCATTCTGGCCACCATCCCCGCCGGCATCATGGTTGACCGCTTCGGCTACCGCAAGGTGCTGATGGGTTCCGTCTTTTGCGTGGTTGTGGGCTGTATTTTGATGACCACCATGAGTTCCTACTCCGAGGGTTTCATTTACCGCTTCATCTCCGGCGTCGGCGCGGGCGGCATTGTGCCCAGCGGCAACAAGGCGGCCTTCGACTGGTTCTCGGCCAAAAGCCGCGGTAAAGCGGTGGCCTTCTTCCTCACCGGCACCAACGCGGGCCTCATTGTGGCCAACATGACCGTGCCCCGCGTGGTGGCCAATTACAACTGGAACACCCCCTGGTTCATCTGGGCGACCGTTTGCTCCATCATCCTGGTGGTGTCCTTCTTCGTGCTGCGTGAAAACCCGGCCAACAGCGCGTCTGCCAGCGGTCGTCCGGTCATGACTATGGGCCAGATCCTCAAGTCCTTCGCGGGTCTGCTGAAAAACCGCAACGTCATGGTCATCGCCTTCACCGGCGCGGGCTTCATGTGGGCCAACGTGGGCACCCAGTCCTGGACCAACACCTACATGAATAAGCACCTGAACATTCCCCTGATTACCGCCGGGTATCTGGTGACCACCTACGCCATCGTGGGCCTGCTCAGCAAGTTCATGTCGGGCGCCATCATCGACCGCGTCAGCAGCCGCAAAGCGGTGCTGGCCACCCTGATGCTCTTCTACGGCGCGGTGCTGGTGTGGTTCGGCTCCAACCAGATTCCCTGGATGCTGTACCTCCTGGTGCCCCTGATGGGTATGGCCAACGCCCTGCCTTCCCCGGTCTTGAACGTCATCGCCATGGAATCCGTGGCCCCGCAGATTCGCGGCACCACCATCGCCCTGTGTAGCCTGATTTACAACATCGGCAGCACGCTCTGCCCCATCGCGGTGGGCAAGGTCGTTGACCTCACCGGCGGCAACTACGCCTACGTCTTCCTGACCATCGCGGCGGGCCCCCTGTTCGGCGGCACCCTGGCGGCGATCGGCCTGAAGAGCTACCAGAAACCGTAAGCCTGTTCGGGTTGCCTGAATTCCCCTTCAGGCAACCCGGGCCATGCGGCTGCAACCCAGCCGACTCGTTTATGACCGCTACACTTTTGAGAGGTAGAAAATGAAAGATTTGATCGATGCCATTGTTGCTTTGAACGAAGACGAGGCCCTGGAACTCACCAAGAGCTACCTGGCCAAGGGCAAAAGCGGGCGCGAAGTGTTCGACGCCTACCAGACCGCCATGGCGGCCATTGGTGCCCTGTTCGAAAAGCATGAATATTTCGTTCCCGAACTGATTATGTCGGGCGAACTGATGTCGGCCGCTTCCGACATCATCAAACCGGCCATGGCCGGTCAGGGCGGCGGCGAAGACAAGAAGATCGGCAAGGCCCTGGTGGCCACCGTTCAGGGCGATATCCACGACATCGGCAAAAACATCGCCGCCATGATGATGGAAATCGCGGGCGTGGAAGTCAAGGACATCGGCGTTGACGTGCCCGCCGACAAAATTGTCGAAGCCGTTAAAGAATGGCAGCCGGGCATCCTGGGCCTTTCCGGCCTTCTGACCCTGGCTTACGACCCCATGAAGGACGTGGTTGCGGGCCTGGTGAAAGCCGGTCTGCGCGACAAGGTCAAAGTTCTGATCGGCGGCGGCCAGATTGATGAAAACGTCCGCCAGTACGTTGGGGCCGACGTCTTCGCCACCGATGCGATGGTCAACGTGACCTACGCCAAAGAATTGTTCGGAGGGAAATAACCATGGCCGAAAACGCTCAGCAATTGCTTCAGGAACGCAGCGCCCGCTTTAACACGGCCGTCAAGCTCGGCCAGCCCGACCGGGTGCCCTTTGCCCCCAACATCGGCGGTATGCCCTTCGAATGGTTCGGCGTCACCTATGCCGAGGCCTTCAGAGACCCCAGCCGCGCCGCTTACGCCTGGCTGGAGTTCCTCAAAGCCTATCCCGGAATCGACGCCCGCGCCGGTTTCTGGGCCGCTATCCCCTTTTCGGCCAAAACCAAGCAGCTGCTCGGCTATAAGCTGATTAACTTCCCCGGCGTGGACATTGAAGACGAAAACGTCGGCTTCCAGTTTGTGGAAGAAGAGTACATGAAGGCCAACGAATACGACGCCTTCCTGCACAACCCCGGCGACTTCGGCCTGCGCAAGCTCCTGCCCCAGTTCGCCGAAGCCTTCAAGCCCCTGGCCATGCTGCCCAACCTCGACGGCACGGCCCGCGGCTACGGCACCGTTGGCGAATGGTGTATTGCCTTCACCAAAGACGAAGTGTGGAAATCTCTGGAAGCCTTCCGCGAAGCCGGTAAGGAACACCTGAAGACCGTCGGCGTCATCCGCAAGTTCAACGAAGAAGCGCTGGCTCTGGGCTTCCCCGGCATGATTCAGGGCACCGTCACCGCCCCGTTCGACGTGGTCTCCGACCTGCTGCGCGGCACCGTCGGCACCATGAAGG
>JAITVE010000097.1 GCA_031285975.1 Candidatus Adiutrix sp.
TCTTCACTTTGCCCGCCACCCGCTCTGCCGGGCGAAAATCCGCCGGGGCGGCGGCCATGATGAGGGTGTTGAAGTCGATTCCCCGCAAGGCTTCCAGCATGTCCGAGGTGCTTTCCACACTCACAAAACCCATCTGCGGCAAGCTCGGCGGGGACGCGACCCCAGGCCCGGCTACCAGGGTGACTTCCGCCCCGCGCAGCCAGGCGGCCAGGGCCACATCGCGCCCCATTTTGCCGGTGGAGCGGTTGGCCAGGAAGCGGATATCGTCCCAGGCCTCGCGGGTGGAACCGGCGCTGACGGCGACTTTCATTCCCTGGAAATCGTTGGGGGACAAGGCGCGGGCCGCCATCAGGGCAATGACTTCCGGCTCGGCCAAACGCCCGTCCCCCACTGTGCCGCAGGCCAGAAGCCCGCTTTGGGAATTGACCAGCGTCACCCCCCGTTCGGCCAGCGTGGCCAGGTTGGCAACCGTGGCGGGCGCGGCCAGCATCCGGCTGTTCATGGCCGGGGCGGCCAGCGCGGGCGCGGGGGAGGCCAGCAGAAAGGTGGAGGCGAAATCGTCGGCCAGCCCCCAGGCCATTTTGGCCAAAAAATTGGCTGTGGCCGGGGCCACCACCACGGCCTCGGCCCAGTCGGCCAGGGAAATATGCTCAATGTCAAACTGCGGCTTGCCCCACATGTCCACATAGGCGGGCTGGCGGGTCAAAGCCTCGAAGGTCAGGGGCGTGACGAAGCGGGCCGCGTTTTCCGTGAGCACGGCCCGCACCTCGGCCCCGGCCCGCACCAGCGTGCGGGCCAGTTCGGCGCCCTTATAGGCGGCCACGCCGCCGGTGACCACCAGGGCCAGCCGCCGCCCGGCCAACAGGCTCAGGGGCGAGGCCCAGTTGTGCGTATCAACTTCGGGGTTATTCTTTTTTGGCGCTGACATTTATTTCCACATCCGTTGACATCCAGCCCTCGGTGACGGTGACCGCCGCCGAGCGCGGTGTTTTGCTGAAAACCAGCATCCGGCTGGCCCCGCTGTCAAATTCCCCCGCCTCGCTCCAGCCGTTTTGGGCCATGCCCTGGCGGTAAAAGTTCAGGACATTCTCCCGGCTGAGGCGGCCCGAGGCCTTGAGTAAACCCACCCGCCCGATTTCGTGCTCAAACACCCGGCTGTCCTTTTCGCTCAGCGTCAGTTCCGGCGGCAGGGGAATATCGCCGAACATGGACGGCGGACGGGGCGGCCCGGCGCAGGCAGCGGCGAAGACGGCGGCGAAGAGGCACAGGAGAAATCGCGGCATGGGCACCATTCCTTTAGTTCTTTCGGGCGACAGTATACTCGGCCAGGGCCTCCAGTTGGCTGCGGGCCGGGGAGGGCGGGAAGACGGCCAGCGCGGCCGCGGCTTCACGGGCCAGTTCCTCGGCCTTGACGCGGGCGGACTCCACGCCGCCCCCCTCGGCCACCAGCCGCCCGATTTCCGCGTAATCTTCCGGGCCGATGATTTCCTGCCCGGCCAGTTCGCACAGCCGGGCGCGGCGGTCGCCCCGCAGGGCTTCCCGCGCCCGGATGAACGGCAGGGTGATTTTGCCCTCGCTCAAGTCGTGCCCCACGGGCTTGCCAAAAGTTTCGCGGTCGCTCTGGTAATCGAGGATGTCGTCCATAATCTGGAAGGCCAGGCCCAGAAGCCGCCCGTAATTGGCGGCGGCGGCTTTCAGCGGCTCGTCAGCCCCGGCCAGGATGGCCGCCGTGCGGGTGGAGCCCTCCATGAGCACGGCCGTCTTGCGGAAAATAATGGTGAAATATTCCGGCTCCGGCAACTCCGTCCGCCGCCGGGAGTTGAGCTGCACCAGTTCCCCCAGGCTCAGGGCGGCCACCACCCCGGCCATGGCCCGCACGCATTCCAAGCTGTCGGTCTCCGCGCCCAGCGCGGCCGCTTTCGACAGCAGGTAGTCGCCCGCCAAAACGGCCTCCGGCACGCCGAACACCAAATGCGCCGAGGCCTGCCCGCGCCGCAGTTCCGAGAGGTCAACAATGTCGTCATGCAGCAGGGTGGCCATGTGGAGGAACTCGAAGGACGCGGCAATCTCCACCCGCTCATCCGTCAGCGGCGCCCCCAGGGCCTCGGTCACCAGGCAGAACATCACCGGCCGCAGCCTTTTCCCGCCGCCCTCAAAGCTATACGCGCCAATGCGGGCCACGATTTCCTCATCGCGGGCGATGAGCGCGGTCATGATATTGTTTATCCGCTCAACCAGCGGCGCTAACGCAGTCACTATTTCAGCCATTAAAAATACCTTCACCAAATATCTTCGGTCACAAGCTTACATTATAACTCGCCGCCGGGCAGATGTCCACCGGCGAACGACACAGTTTCGGGGGAAGCGCGTTTACTGATTGGCGCAACCGCCTGGCCCCTGCACCGCGTCATACCTGCCTCCGCAGGAATGACGCGGTGGGGGAAGGAGCGGTGGGTGTAATGTCCGTCAAAGAGAAAGGCATGGGCCCCGGCCTTCGCCGGGGTGACGGCGGTGGGTTCCCCCTGGGGCTGAATACAGAAATAGGTTTCGAAAAAAATCCCGCTGGGGTATACTAATCGGATAATTTGGCTAAAGGCCGCGAAAGACGCCGAGGTTCACACTGTTGTGATTGAATTTTTAACCGCCGCTCTTGATTTCATTATGCAGATCGTTGATTTTATTGTGCATATCGACGTGCATCTGAGTGAACTGGTGGCCGAGTACGGCTGGCAGACCTATTTGATACTTTTCGTCATCGTCTTCTGGGAGACCGGGGTGGTCATCTGGCCTTTTTTGCCGGGGGACTCGCTGCTCTTCGCCGCAGGCTCCATCGCCGCCCTCCACACCACCCCGCTGGATCCCTGGTTTCTCTTTTTCCTCCTGTCGGCGGCGGCCATTATTGGCGACACGGCCAATTACTGGATAGGCCATTTCATCGGCCCCAAAGTTTTCAGCCGCGACGGGCGGTTTTTGAAGAAGAAATATCTGGACAAAACCCAGTCTTTTTATGAGAAATACGGGGCGCGAACCATTATCATCGCCCGTTTCGTGCCCATTGTCCGCACTTTCGCCCCCTTTGTGGCGGGCATCGGGCGGATGCACTACCGCCGCTTTTTGTGCTATAACGTGGCCGGGGCCGTGCTGTGGACGGCCCTGTTCCTCTCCGCCGGGTATTTTTTCGGCAATCTGGACGTGGTGCGCAACAATTTTTCCCTGGTGATTCTGGCCATCATCGTGCTGTCATGCCTGCCGGTGGCCATTGAAATCATCCGGGCCAAAATGGGGAAAAACAACTGATTTGTGAGGAGCCGCTATGAAGAGTCCCTTGAAAGTCAGAATATTCAGCATTATTGGTATAGCGGCGCTGCTGCTGGGCTGCTGGCCGGGCGCGCTTCTGGCACAGGCCCCGCCGGAGGGGGAGGGGCAGTTCGCCCTGCCGCGCCTGAGCGGGCCGCAGAAGAGCACGCTGCTGCTCATTGCCCGCGAGGCCGTGGACGCGGCCCTGGAAGGCCGGGCCTCCCGCGAGGCCACGGTAGACGCGCGTTTGCAAATGCCCCAGCCGCTGGTGATTTCCATTTATGTGGATGGCAAGCTGCGGTCGCGGGCCTGGCGGCTGAAACCCGCCCAGCCTTTGTATATCGACGCGCGCAGCGTCACCGAGGAAGCCATTGACGAGCCCCGCGACGGCGGCGCGCCCTTGGGGGCGGATGAACTGGCGCGGGCCAAAATCGGCTTGGCCGTGCTTTCAGGCTACATGCGGGTGGCGGACGACCGGGGGGTGCCGCCGCGCTCGGCGGTCGTTGTGCTCAGCGGCTTCACGGAGGCCCTGGGCCTGCCGGGCGATGTGAAATCAAACGCCGCCGCCGATCTGTTAACATTCGCCTGCGAGCGGGCCGGGCTGCGTCCCAATATCTGGCTTCTGCCGCAAACCGCCGTCTTTTATGCCCAAGCGGACGGCACTCAGGAAAGGTAACGTATAATAATGGCGGTTCTGCCCATAGTGAAATATCCCGACCCGCGCTTGCGGGCCGCTTCCGAACCCGT
This sequence comes from Candidatus Adiutrix sp., assembly GCA_031285975.1. Classification (GTDB taxonomy): domain Bacteria; phylum Desulfobacterota; class Desulfarculia; order Adiutricales; family Adiutricaceae; genus Adiutrix. The sequence continues at coordinate 4,045 of JAITVE010000097.1, forward strand.
AGAAAATTTTGACGACGGGTTGAAGCAACTGGCCGCCGACATGGCCGAAACCATGCTGGACGCGCCCGGCGCGGGCCTGGCCGCTCCCCAGGTGGGGCGGCTCGTGCGGCTGGTGGTCATCACCGGCGTGGAAAACGATGAAAATTATGACGACCGGGTCATCACCCTGGTTAACCCCCGCCTCGTCCGCACCGAAGGCGAGCAGCTTTATGACGAGGGCTGCCTGTCGGTGGTGGATTTCAACGAGAAAGTGCTCCGGGCCGCCGAAGTGGAAGTCGAAGCCCAGGACTTGGACGGCAAACCCTTCACCATGAAGGCCGACGGCCGACGGGCCGTCATTTTGCAGCACGAGTTGGATCACCTGGACGGGGTGCTCTTCATCGACCGCATCAGCCGCCTCAAGCGCGACATCTATCAGCGCAAACTCAAAAAAATGCAGAAAGACGCCGCCCATGACTGACCGGCAAGACGCTCTGCAACACGCCTCGGCCGCCGACCCCTGGCGGCTGATTTTTTTCGGCAGCGCCGAGTTTGCCCTCCCGGCCCTGAAGGCCCTGGCCGCCGGGCCGGACGAGGTGGTGCTCGCCGTCACCCCGCCGCCCGCGCCCGCCGGGCGGGGCCGCCAGCTGTGCCCCTCGCCGGTGGCGGCGATAGCCGCCGAGTTGGGTGTGGAGGCGCTGGAAACCAAGTCGGTGAAGAAGCCGGAAATCATTGCGGCCATCCGCGCCGCCCGGCCTGACCTGTTGGTGGTGGCCGCTTACGGCGGTTTTTTGCCGCCGGAGCTTTTGAACCTGTGCCCCTTCCCGCCGCTGAACATCCACCCCTCGCTCCTGCCCCGGCACCGGGGCGCGGCCCCGGTGAACTGGAGCCTCATGGCCGGGGACGGCCAGGTGGGAGTTTCCATAATTTTTCTGGAAGAGGCCATGGACGCGGGGCCCATTCTCAGCCAGCGGGCCTTTCCCGTCATTGGCCCGGACAGCGCCGGAACCTGGGAAGCCCGCCTGGCCCAGGCCGGAGCCGAGGATTTGCTGCGGGTTATCGCCGACTTGAAGCGCGGCGAGGCCCAGCCCCAGCCCCAGGACGCGGCCCTGGCCACCGTCAACCCCTTGCTCCGCAAAGAGGATGGCCGGGTGGCCTGGAACCGCCCCGCCGCCGCGCTGGCCGGGCTGATGAACGGCCTTGACCCCTGGCCCGGCGCGCAGGCCCGTTTCGCGGGGAAATCGCTGAAACTTTTCGGCGCGTCCGCAGCGAAAATTTCCGGCCCTGCGGAGCCTGGCCGCGTCTTGGGCCTGGATGAAGCCGGGCGGCTGCTGATTGCCGCCCAGGATGGGGCCGTGGCCGTGGAATATTTTCAGCCGGAAGGAAAAAAACGCATGGCCGCCGCCGATTTTCAACGCGGCTACCGCCCGGAAAGGCTGGAAGACGCGTGACCAAAAGTCCCCCGAAAAACAACCGCAGCAATAACCGCTCATCCGCCGCCGCCAAGGGGCCGGGCCGCCCTGGCCTTGGGCCGAACAAACCGCGTCCCCGCCCGCAAGCCGCGCCCGCCCCGCGCCCCAACCGGGCCTCACGCGGCCTGGAATTGTCCGACAATCCCCGCCTGACGGCCTTCCGGGTGCTGGGCGAAGTGGCCGGGGGGCAGACCCCGGAAGAGGCCCTGGTTTCGCATGGCCTCCTGTTGAGCCAGCGCGACGCCGGGCTGGCCGCCGCCCTGGTCTACGAATGCGTGCGGCATCAGACCTATTTGGACTGGCTCATGAAAAGCCGCCTGAGCGCGGGCAAAGCCGCGCCGGAACTGGCCGCGATTTTGCGCCTGGGCCTGGCCCAACTGCTTTTTTTCGACCGCCTGGGGGAGCACGCCGTGGTTTCGGAAACCGTGGCCCTGGCCAAGGCCGTGCTGCCCGGCCGCCACGGTTTGGTCAACGCCGTGCTGCGGGGCCTGTTGCGCGACCGGGAGGCGGGCGCGCCCTGGCCGCCCCAGCCCCCGGCGGGCAGCGACCCGGTGCGGAACCTGGCCGTGCGGCACAGCTACCCCGAGTGGTTAACGAAGCGGCTCATGCAGGACTTGGGAGCCGAAGAGGCCGAAAGCCTGATGGCCGCCGGGAACCGCCCCACCCCGGCCACCCTGCGCCTCAACCCCAGGCGCGGCAGCCGCGAAGAGTTGCAAAAAATGCTGCCCTTTAGCGCCGAACCCACCCCGCTCTCCCCCTGGGGGCTGACGGCCTCGGAATTTTCCGGGCGGCCGGAAAACTGGCCGGGTTTCGCCGAGGGGCTGTTCGCCATTCAGGACGAGGCCTCCCAACTGGCGGGGCTCCTGGCCGGGGAACTCGCGCCCGGCGCGGCTGTGCTGGACGCCTGTTCCGGCCTGGGCTCCAAGGGCCTGCACCTGGCCGCCCTCAACCCCCAGGCCACGATTACGGCGGCGGACAAAGACCCAGCCAAGCTGGAACGCCTGCGCCTGGAAGCCGCCCGCCTGGGGCTGGACAACATCCAGACCGAAACCCGCGACCTGCTGGCCCAGCCCCCCGCCTCATCTGCCTATGATATGGTGTTGGTGGACGCGCCGTGCAGCGGCCAGGGGGTCATCCGCCGCCGCCCCGACCTTAAGTGGAGCAAAACCGCCGAGGATATCGGCCGCCTGGCCGAATTGCAACAGCGGCTCCTGGCGGCGGCCGCCCCGGCGGTCAAGCCCGGCGGTCGGCTCATCTATGGCGTGTGCAGTTTCAGCCGCGAAGAGGGCCCGGAAGGCGCGGCTAAATTTTTAGCCGCCCACCCCAATTTCACCATGGCCGCCCCCTCGGCCTGGCCTGAAAACCTGCGCGAACACTTGTCCGCCGAGGGCCACCTGACGCTCTTCCCGCACCGGCACCACACCGATGGGTTTTTCTGGGCTATTTTTGACAAGATGTGACCGTAGACAGCGGGGTGAAAATAGAGTATAGTAAACGATTGAGACAGTGGTCTTGTGAAGGTTATTGCCTGGGAATGAGAAGCATGAGCGCGAGCAAAAAGGGCGAGGCGAAGAACGGGGCGGAAACGAAAAAGCCCACCACCGGCCAGGTGGTTAAGGAATATGCCCAGGCCATTATTTTGGCGGTGGCGCTGGCCCTCGTTATCCGCAGTTTCGTGCTCCAGGCCTTCCAGATTCCCTCCGGCTCCATGATTCCCACCTTCCTTGAGGGCGACCGGGTGCTGGTGACCAAGTTCATTTACGGCATTCGCAACCCCTTTAATAACAAGGTTTGGATAGAGGCTGGCCAGCCGGAGCGCTGGGACGTGGTGGTGTTCGTCTACCCGCGCGATACCTCGAAAGATTTCGTAAAACGGGTGGTGGGCCTGCCCGGCGAAACCGTGTCTATGGTGAACGGCCAGATTTTCATCAACGGGCAGAAGCTGGACGACCCGTATGGAAAATATGACCCGCAGATTGATCCGCGCGGGCGCAACTTTCCGCCCGTGACCGTCAAGCCCGGCCATTATTTTATGATGGGCGACAACCGCGACTATTCCAGCGACTCCCGCGTGTGGGGCACGGTGGACGAGTCCCTGTTGCGGGGTAAGGCCTGGCGGCTGTACTGGTCGTGGGATTCCAGCGACCCGGACAAAAGCTTTACCGAACGTTTCAGATTCTCCCGCATCGGGAACAAAGTTGAGTAGCCTCCCAAGCCGCCCGCACGGGTGGCTTTTTTTTGGCCGGGAGGGCAAATACATAAAAACCGGGCGCAAGCCCTTTTATTCTCCATAAGGCAGGATGTCCATGACCGATCCGACCCGTCCCTTTCCCAAGGACTTGATAGATTTAGACGACTTCACCCCCGAGCAGCTGACCCATATTCTGGACACTGCCGAAAGTTTCAAGGAAGTTTCGGAGCGGGAGATTAAAAAAGTGCCCACCCTGCGCGGCAAGCTGGTGGTCATCTTTTTCCACGAAAACTCCACCCGCACCCGCCTCAGTTTCGAGGTGGCCGCCAAGCGGCTTTCAGCCGACACCGTGGCCCTGTCCGCCTCCGGCTCCTCGCTGGCCAAGGGCGAAAGCTTATTAGACACCGCCAAGAACATCGAGGCCATGAACCCCGATGCCCTGGTCATCCGCCACGGGGCCTCCGGGGTGCCGAGCTTTTTGGGGAAGCGGCTGTCCTTCCCGGTGCTGAACGCCGGGGACGGGGCCCACGCCCACCCCACCCAGGCTTTGCTGGACATGCTGACCCTCAGGGAACACAAGGGGCGGCTGGACGGCCTGCGCGTAGCCATTATCGGCGATATTGCCCACAGCCGCGTGGCCCGCTCCAACATGGTTGGGCTCACCAGAATGGGAGCCCAGGTGGCTGTGGCCGGGCCGCCCTCCATGCTGGCCGCCGAGTTGGCCGAAACCTACGGCGTGGAGGTCTACACCCGGCCGGAACCGGCCATTGAGGGGGCCGACGGGGTGATGATGCTGCGCATTCAGTTGGAGCGCCAGGCCGGGGCCCTGTTCCCCGGCGCGCGCGAATACGCCCGCGTCTACGGCCTGACCCCGGAGCGCATGAGGCTGGCCAAGAGCGACGCGGTCATCCTCCACCCCGGCCCGGTCAACCAGGGGGTGGAAATGCCGCCTGAAATCTATTCCGACCCCCGCTCGGTCATCCTGCCCCAGGTCACCAACGGCGTGGCCGTGCGCATGGCCCTGCTGCACCTCCTGATCGACAATCCCGAAAAACACCAAGTTCAGTAAGAGGCGAACAATATGACAGCCATTTTGATTAAAAACGGCCGGGTCATCGACCCAGCCCGCGATATTGACGGCGTTTTTGACGTTTTGCTGGCGGATGGTGAAATAAAAGCGGTGGAGAATCCGGGCGTCATCCCCGGCGCGGACGAGGTTATCGAAGCCGCCGATTTATGGGTGCTGCCCGGCCTCATCGACATGCACGTGCAGTTCCGCGAACCCGGATTCGAGTACTAGGAAACCATGGCCACCGGGGCGCGGGCCGCCGCTGCCGGGGGCTTCACCGGCGTGGTGGCCATGCCCAACACCAGCCCGGCCATTGACAATGCCGAGGTGGTGCGCTCCATTCTGGAAAAGGCCAGGGAAGCGGGCCGGGCCAGGGTCTGGGTGGCGGCGGCCATGACGCGCGGCCGCAAGGGCGAAGTGCTGACCGAATATGAGGATTTAAAGGCGGCCGGTGCGGTGGCCGTCAGCGACGACGGCTCCTGGGTCGCCAACCCCAAGGTCATGCGCCGGGTGCTGGATTACGCGGCCACCATCGGCCTTCTGCCCCTCTGCCACGCGGAAGACCACGAGTTGGCCAAGGGCGGGGCCGTGCATGAGGGCCGCGTGGC
>JAITVE010000163.1 GCA_031285975.1 Candidatus Adiutrix sp.
CCTTCCTCCTGGTGGATCGGGTTGGGGGCAACACCCTGGGAGCCGGGCTCATTGAATACGCCCTGCGGCGGAACCAGTCAGTTTTTTGGCAAAAATTCGAATTGAACCAGGAGGCCCAGGCCGCCCAGAAAAACCAAAAACCGTGCGTTCTCTGGTTCACCGGGCTCTCCGCCTCCGGGAAATCCACCGTGGCCGGGCTGGCCGCGAAAAGGCTCCACAACTCGGGCCGCCACGTCTACATTCTGGACGGCGACAACCTGCGCCACGGCCTCTGCCGCGACTTGGGCTTCACCGAGGCCGACCGGGCCGAGAACATCCGCCGGGCTTCGGAAGTGGCCAAGCTCATGGCCGACGCGGGGCTCATTGTCCTGGCCTCCTTCATCTCCCCCTACAGGGAAGACCGGGCCGCCATCCGCGACCGCTTCCAGCCGGGCGAATTCTTTGAAGTGTTCATGGACACGCCCCTGTCGGTCTGCATCAAGCGCGACCCCAAAGGGCTCTACGCCAAGGCTTTGGATGGGAAGCTGCCCAACTTCACCGGCCTCACCGCGCCCTTTGAGCCGCCTGAAACCCCCGACCTGCACCTTGACGGCCAAAAAGAAGCGGACGAACTGGTGCAGCAGGTGCTTGATTTCCTGGAGGCTCAAAAATGAGATTTTTCACCCTGTTGGCCGCTTTTTTGATGCTGGCGATGGCCCCGGCCGCCGCAGCGCAGGAGAAAACTGTCCGCCTCGGCTACTTCCCCAACCTGACCCACGCCCAGGCCCTCATTGCCCAAAATATGGCCGCCGAGGGCCAGGGCTGGTTCGAAAGCCGGGTGCCGGGAGTTACGATTGAGTGGCAGCCCTTCAACGCCGGGCCCTCGGCTATGGAGTCCCTTTTCGCCGGGGCCGTTGACCTCAGCTATGTGGGGCCCAACCCGGTGCTGAACGCTTATGTCCGCTCCAAGGGCGGAGTGCGGGTGGTCTCCGGCGCGGTGCGGGGCGGGGCCGGGCTGGTTGTGCCGCAGGCCAGCGCCCTTTCCGAGCCCGCCTCCTTTAAGGACAAAACCATTGCCACGCCGCAGTTGGGCAATACCCAGGACATCGCCTGCCGTTCCTGGCTGACCCAGGGCGGGCTGAAGGTGACCATGACCGGCGGCGACGCCTCCATCATTCCCACAGCCAACCCGGTCATCCTGTCCCTGTTCATCCAGGGCCAGGTGGACGCGGCCTGGACTGTGGAACCCTGGCTGTCCCGCCTGGAAATGGAGGGCGGGGGCAAACTCATCTACGCCGAACCGGCCGAGACCTCCATCACCACGGTTCTGTCGGTGAGCGAAGAATACGCCCAGGCCGAACCGGAACTGGTGGCCGCCCTGGCCGCCGCCCACCGGGAACTGACCGAGTGGATTGTGCACAACCCGGCCGAGGCCCAAAAGCGGGTCGCCGACGAACTTACCAAGCAAATGCACATGCGCCAGTCGTTTCCCCTCACCCTGGTGGAGCACGCCTGGCCCCGCCTGGTTTTCGATAACGCCATCAGCCGCGAAAATTTCCAGTTTGCCCTGGAAGCCGCCAGGGACGCGGGCTTCATCAAGGGTGAGCACGATTTGGGGAAGCTGGTGGAAAGCGTTGACTGAGCCCCTATTGCGAATGGAGGGGTTGGGCAAAACTTTTCCCGGCCCCAAAGGCGGGCGGCCGGTTCAGGCCCTGCGGGAAGTCTCCTTCACTGTGGCGGCCGGGGAATACGTGTGTCTCCTGGGCCGTAGCGGCTGCGGCAAGTCCACCCTCCTGGCCATCGTGGCCGGTCTCCTGGCCCCGGACGAAGGGCGCTGTTACTGCGGCGATGAACGTATCACCGGGCCGGATCGCCATCGGATGCTCATGTTTCAGGAACCGGCCCTCTTCCCCTGGCTCAACGTCCTGGACAACGTGCTTTTCGGCCTGAGCTTTGTGGACAACCTCACACCCGGCGAAAAGCGGAACCGGGCCGAACATTTCCTGGAACTGGTGGGCCTGGCCGACTGCCTCAATTTCCGCATCCATGAACTGTCCGGCGGCATGAAGCAGCGGGTGGCCCTGGCCCGAGCCCTGGCGCCTGACCCGGATATTCTGCTGATGGACGAGCCCTTCAGCGCCCTGGACGCCATGACCCGCGAACAGCTTTATGAAGATTTGCAAAAAATTTGGCAGCAAACCCACAAAACAGTGCTGATGGTCACCCACAACGTGCGGGAAGCCGTCTGCCTGGGCACCAGGGTGCTGGCCCTGGAACGGCCCGGCCGCATTGTGGCCGACCACGCCGTCACCCTGCCGTACCCCCGGGGCATGAACGATGTGGCCCTGGCCGAAACAGCGGCCCACATCTCCGGCTTTTTGCGGCAGTCCGAAGAAAACGGAGGGCAGGCATGAAAACCACTCTGGGTTCTTTGGCTGTTGGCCTGATTTTTCTGGGACTGTGGCAGGCCATCTGCTCCGGCGGCCTGGTGTCGCCGCTCCTGTTACCTTCACCCCTGGATACTGGGCGCTACCTGGTGGATTCCATCCGCGAGGGCTTACTGTTTTCGGCCCTGGCCATAACCCTGGGCCGCCTGGTCATCGGCTATGCTTTGGGCCTGGCCCTGGGCTGGCTCATGGGCCTACTGTTGTCCGTCAGCGCCCTGGCCCGAGGCACTTTGGGACTGGCCGCCCTGGGGCTCCAGACCCTGCCCTCGGTCTGCTGGGCTCCCCTGGCCATCCTCTGGTTCGGCCAGACGGAGACGGCCATGTATTTCGTGGTCATCATGGGCTCCACCTGGGCCATGGCCATGGCCACGGAAAACGCGGTGCGCTCGGTACCGCCCATCTATATCAAAGCGGCCCGGGTCATGGGCTCCCGCGGCGGGCACACCTGGCGGAAGGTAATCCTCCCGGCGGCCCTGCCGGGGATGCTGGCCGGGGCCAAGCTGGGCTGGGCCTTTGCCTGGCGCTCGCTGATGGCCGCCGAAATTTACGTCACCATCATCAAACGCTTCGGCCTGGGGCAACTCTTGCATTTCGGCCGGGAACTCAACGCCATGGATCAGGTGGCCGCCGTCATGCTGGTCATCATCGCCGTGGGCCTGGCCGCCGACCGCCTGGTTTTCATCCCCGTGGAACGCCAGTTGCGCCGCACCCGTGGGTTGTGATAAACTCCAACCCTATGTTCAACTTTATATCCAAAAACCAATTCATCTTCAACTACCGCCGGATGTGGCCCTTCATCAAGCCCTACTGGTTCCGGGCGCTGTTGGGGATTCTGCTGACCATTCCGGCGGGCTCGCTGGATGCGGTCATCGCCGCCTTTCTCAAGCCCATCACCGATAATGTGCTCGTGGCCAAGGATGTGGAATTCTCCCGCGCCCTGCCTTTCATCATCATCGGCTTCACCTTGCTCCAGAGCGTGCTGAACTACGCCGCCACCTATGTCAATGCCTGGGTGGGCAGCAAGATATCGCTGGGCCTCAAATGGCACCTGTATGACAAACTCCTGTCGATGGATCCCATTTATTTCGATCAGCGCAGTTCCGGCGAAATCATCCTGCGCTATTCCAACGATGCAGAGTTGGCCACTGGCGGCCTGGTCGCCAACCTGAAGCTCTTTCTCACCAAATTTTTTTCCTCGCTGGGGCTGGTGGGGGTCATGCTCTACAATTCCTGGCAGTTGTCCATCATCGCCCTGGGCATTTTTGTCCTGGCCGTCTATCCGGTCAAGCTGGTCAAAAGAAAAATAAAAGATGTAACCACCAAAACCGTCGGGGCCACGGCCAATTTCCTCACCATCTATAATGAGACCTTCAGCGGCAATAAAATCATCAACTCCTTCACCCTGGAAGAAACTTTTAGGGGCAAATTCGACCAAACCCTCAAATTTCTGTTCCGTTTGTCCATAAAACTGACTCAGGGCGGCGGCTGGCTCTCCCCATTACTGCACTTCATCGGTTCCCTCGGCTTGGCCCTGGTGCTCGGCCTGGGCACCAATTTAATCGTCACTGAAACCATCACCCCCGGCAACTTCATTGCCTTCATCGGGGCCATGATGATGCTCTATACCCCGCTGAAATCTATCGGCACCAATTATGTTAAAGTGCAGATGTCCTTTCTGGCCATTGACCGCATATTTGATATCCTGAACGCCGAGCCGAAAATCAAATCCCACGACGGCGCGGTCACCCTGGAAACCATCCGGGAGGGCCTGGAATGTCGCAAAGTCTTCTTTAGTTATGTGCCCGAACGGCCAGTCTTGCGCGATGTCTCCCTGAAAATCAGCGTGGGGCAGACCGTGGCTCTGGTGGGCAATTCCGGGGGCGGCAAGACCACCATCGGCAGCCTGTTGCCGCGCCTTTATGAAGTGGATCGGGGCGAGATACTCATCGATGGGGTCAACATAAAAGACTACACCCTGGAATCGCTCCGGCGCAACATCGCCATTGTTTTTCAGGATAATTTCCTTTTTTCCGGCACCATCCGGGATAACCTCCAGATGGGCAACCCGGAGGCCACCGAAGAGGACATGTGGCAAGCCCTGGCCGCCGCCAACCTGGATCAGTTCATCAAAACATCGGAAAAGGGCCTGGACACGGTGGTGGGGGAGCGGGGCATCCTCTTGAGCGGGGGGCAGAAACAGCGGGTGGCCATTGCCCGGGCCTTCATCAAAAACGCGCCCCTGGTCATCTTGGACGAGGCCACCAGCGCCCTGGACAACAAAGCCGAAAAGGTGGTACAGGAGGCCCTGGAGAAGCTGATGAAAGACCGGACGGTCATCGTCATCGCCCACCGCCTGAGCACCATCCAGAGCGCTGACAATATCCTGGTGGTCAACGACGGCCGCATTGTGGAGCAGGGCAACCACGAGGAACTCATGGCCCGCCAGGGCGCCTATTACGCCCTCTACGCCACCCGCTTTGTCGACGGTCAGGATCAGGACTCCCCGACTGATGAATCGAACTCGCACACAAGCGACGCACCGCCGCAGGCAATGAATGCGGAATGACGATTTATGGCATAAATGCGGGGTATTTTTAAGCTAAATGGGATTTGAACCCATTCCATGGGTGATTACCCGAACACAAAATCGGACAGCAAATTTTTTTAGAAATAATTTTTACTGGAAAATCACTGATTTGTAATGTCCGTCAAAATCCCCACCCTCCCGAAAAGCTGGAAGACCGGAAGCAAAAAATCGCCTCTGACCCGAAAAGCGTTGGAGCCGGGAAGAGCAAAGCCATCCATCGCTCCAAAGCCCGAGCCAGCCGCAGGCTTCTTTTCTGAATAAGGCCACCCCACCGCCGTCCGGGCCGAATCAGCCCCCGCCATTAGAAACTCGGAGCGCTCCAAAGACCGGGAATTCTTTGCCCTGCGCCGCCGCCTGCAAATGATCCAGTCCGAATTCGTCGCCGCTCTGTTGACGGCCTGAGGCTGAATTGCCACGATACGCCATACTTCCCAAGGTTGCTCGGCCTGCGCAGGTTTTGACTTGAGCGACATTTTCATATATGCTAGAACAGTTTCATTGAACATACCGGCACGCAACAGCATATGCGGTTTATGGCGCGAAGCGGTTATACCGGCCATCGCTGATTCAATGGCCTGAAAATTTTTCCGAAGAAAGTCCACGTTTATGGGTGATACATTATTGAGTGTGGTGATCCCGGTTTATGGCGCCCCGGAGATAGTGCCGGTTTTGTACCGGCGATGGAGTATGACAGCAAATTTTTAACACGATTGCCGTTGGCCCAGATACTGAATGGCTTATGATTGATTCAACGATTGTAAAAGTTCACCAGCATGGCGCGGGAGCCAAAGGTAGAAAAAAATCAAAATATTGGACGCTCCAGAGGAGGTCTGGTGAGCAAGCCTCACATGCAGTGTGATGCCTTGGGTAATCCAATGAAGTTCATTGTTACCCTGGGCAGACCAGTGATTACACTCAGGCAGAAATTGTTGCTTGAAAATATCGAAGGCCAACATGTGCTTACAGATAAAGGCTATGATTCAAACTTGATTGTTGAGACGGTTGCAAGCATTGCAGCGGAAGCCACCATACCTCCCAGAGCAAACCGCCAAATGCCAAGGGAATATGATGTTGGCTTGTACGTTGTATTAAGTAATGACTCATTCAACAGTGAAGTCTGAAACTCTAAAAGGCAAAATGGTACTTCTTGTAGTTGAGAGCAAACTGAAACTCTTCTTTCAATCCCCAGCAGACATGGTCTGCCGGGTTGAGGATGTTACAGGTATTGAAACTGAAGAACTGGTGGTTTTGAAAGAGCCCGCAGCATTAGGGGTATAATGCGATAATAATGGAAGGAATTCAGTATCATGGACAAAACATATAAAGTGGCCTTGTGCTTTCCCAATGTCATGTGGCATGAGGTTGATCCCAATTTGCAATGCCACAATGTTCCGTATACCTTGTGCTTGCTGGCCGCCACTATTAAGGATATTTGCTCGGTGGATATTATTGACGCCACGATGGATGATTTGTCGCCTGACGACTTCACCCGGCGCATCAGGGATGGACAATATGATTGTGTCGGCATATCGGTTCTTTTTGATATTTTTGCCGAACATGGACATCTGGCCGTCGCCTTGGCGAAAAAAGCCCGGCCGACCGCGGTTGTGGCTATGGGCGGCATTTATCCCACCATTCATCCCGACCGGGCCATGAACAATTCGGAAGCCGATTATATTTGCCTTGGCGAAGGGGATGAACTGCTGCGCGCTTTGATTTTGCACCTTTCTCAGGGCACGCCCAGGCCTTCGGCTGGTTTGGCCTACAGGAACGGCCAGGAGATTGTTTTCCAGGAAAAAGCGCCGTTTGTTCAAGACCTGGACGCGCTGCCGTATCCGGCGTATGATTTGGTGGATTTTAAAAAATACAGCGAACACCCGCCGCGTAAAACCATTGAAGCCCCCTGCCTGGTGCCCTATGCCTATATCATCACCTCCAGGGGCTGCCCTCAGCAGTGCTGTTTCTGCCAGGTAAAACACATTGCCGGGCGCAAGTTCAGGCCCCGGAGCCCCCGGCATATCCTCGACGAAATAGCCATGTATAAAAACAAATACGGCGTGCGCTCGCTGATTTTTAGCGACGACAATATCGTCGCCAATAAGCAACGGGCGAAGGAGCTGTTTCAGGGCATGGTGGACGAAGGTTTGGCTATGCCCTGGAAGGCCCAGAATATGGCGGTGTTCCATCTGAACGAGGAGCTTGTTGACCTGATGGCGGCCAGCGGCTGCAAATATATTTCTGTTTCCATAGAATCCGGCTCTGAAAGGGTTTTGAAAGAAATAATCAAAAAACCCATAGACCTGGAACAGGCGAAACAAATGATTCAATATGCCAAGGCCGCGGGCATCTATGTCTCCGCGAATTTCGTGTTTGGGTTTCCCGGCGAAACCTGGGATGAAATACGCCGCACCCTGCAATGCGCCGAAGAAATTGACGCCGACTATGTAAAGCTTTTTTCGGCCATCCCCCTGCGCCACACTGCCTTATGGGATTTGTGCGAGCGCGAAAAGGCCTTCAAGGACGGCTTTGACCCCGCCAGCCTGTCCTGGCATTCCGGGCAAATCCAGTCGCCCCATTTTGATTCGCGGGAGTTGACCCTGCTCCGGGCGTATGAATGGGATCGGATCAATTTTTCGACCCCTGAGAAAAAGAAAAAAACAGCGGCCATGCTGGAAATAAGCGTGGAAGAACTTGACGAAAAACGCAAAATGACCCGTGATGCGACTTTGGCCAGATTGGCGATGGGTGATATTGAATCCGAGTCGAAAACCGCTTCCAGGCCGAATTGAGAGCGGGTATTTTGGAAAAAAATACACTGACATCAGCCGGAATATACCGCAATGGATTTCTATTCAAGCTTGCGGATTTTATTGAACATGGCGGGGCTTGCCCAGTCTGTGGCCATGAAGGCGCTCGGAAAGTTGTTTCCGTCATCATGACGGAAGCAAATATCTGCTTTCTCGAGTGCCCCAAATGCTTCGCCGTGTCGTCATCCCATTACCTGAAACCGTCAGTTTTGGATGAGTATTATAGCCAATATTTTAGCCTGCGCGGCCTTGGCGATCTTAATGTTGGGATGGAAAATTACCAGAACTACTCGAAATTTTTATCGAGTGTTTTGAATTTTGACAAAGACTCCATACGGATACTGGACTATGGCGGCGGAGGCGGGGTTATCTCGTATGAAGTCGCCCAAAATTTATCTCAACGCGGGAAGTGCCAGCGGGTTGAGGCGGTAGTCGTTGACTACAGCGATAACATTATGGCTTTCAAGGAGTCTGAAGCTTTTGCCATGAGCCATATGGAGCCGGATACTCAAATCTGGAAAGAAATGAAGTTTGATGTGGTTATGGCCAATGACGTCATTGAGCATATATTCCATGTGAAGCCCGTCATTGAGAGCCTGTTTGACTGTGTGGAGCGCGGCGGCTTTTTGGTGATCAAAACAGGGTATAACCAGCCTATTTATAATTTTCTTCTGAAGGCTGGCTGGCAAAATTTGCCCTTGATTCTCTACCCGGAACATATTCACGATTTTTCAAAACGATTCTTTTCGCATTTTTTTACGACTTTCAATCAGGATGACTATGAAGTCATCGCGTCTGGCCCGTCTTTTTTCGCGCATAAACTATTCGGCCCGCATTTTCTGGCGGCCTTAGCCGCCAGAATTATCAGATTTCCATATCACCTGTTTAAAGACTATCCATTTGTCGGCGGCTGGCAGTTGATTGCCCGCAAAGCGGCGGACTGAAAGACAGGAATTACAAAATGCCCCCCGACCCGGCTTTGTTTGCGTATAATCTGACCCTGCTGCCCGTCATGTTCACGGCCACTATGCTGGGGGTGGTCATCGGGCTCTGCCGGGCTTGACCACCACTATGGGGGTGGCTCTCGTGGTCGGGTTTACCGGGGCCATGTCTCTGGATAACGGCCTGGCCGTACTGTTGGGGGTTTTTGTCGGCGGAGTGTATGGGGGCAGCCTTTCCGCCATTCTGCTGAATATCCCCGGCACCCCCTCCGCCGCGGCCACGGCCATTGACGGCCATATCCTGGCCCGGCAGGGCCTGGCCGACACGGCCATAAAAGTCACCAGGCTGGCCTTTTTCAAGGCCTCTATTTGCAACACACAGCCTTGTGGGATATGTGCGAGCGCGAAAAGGCCCTGCAAGGACGGCTTTGATCCCGCCAACCTGTCCTGGCATTCCGGCCAAATTCTGGCGGCTGACAACCTTATGGAGTGGGTAGTAGCATGAACCGGTTAAATTACTTGGATGGACTTCGAGGCTTTGCTGCGCTTTCTGTCGTTGTCGGGCATATATATGGAGCTTTTTTTGGAAATTATTCAAATGTAGCCCTGCCAAACTCATCATTTTTTGCATATAAACCGTTATTTTTATTATATGATGCTGCGCTCGCGGTAGAAATTTTCTTTGTTCTTTCCGGATTTGTTTTGTCATACCAGTATATGCAGTTTAAAAATGAATCTTATTTGCAAAAACTTGTCATAAAAAGGATTCCGCGTTTAGGCATTCCGGTCTTTTTTGTGCTGTTGCTTTCTGGTATATTGAACGCGGGGGAAGGGGCCCACAATGAGATGGAGAAACTGGCTCTGATCCCTAAACTTTTTGTGTACAACGTCCCCGGTTTCCTTGAACTCTTTCAGTTTAGTTTTTTCAAAGTTTTTATTCCATCAAGCACCCAATTGTATATCGGCGCCTTGTGGACTCTGCGCTACGAATTTTGGGGGTCAATGCTGATTGCTCTGATGGCGCCCTTGCTTTGTCGTATGCGGTTTAATAGTCTGGTGTATTTCCTGGTGCTGATCGTCACGTTGGTTTATTCATATCATTTCGGGAGTTTTTTGTTCGGCCTCGGATTATGCTATATATATGTAAATTATAACCGCTATTTCGTCAATCGGCATTTGCAATATACTGCCGCAGCTGGAGTGATGGTATTCTTTGTACTCTACATCACACTTTTTAGGACTGATATTCTGATAAGCTTTTATGCCTGCTTTGTTGTCGTTGCGGTTTTATTCGTGCCCGCCCTACAGGCTTTTTTCTCGACAAAACCGCTGCTTTTCCTGGGAAAGATATCATTCCCTTTGTATCTGGTGCATATGGTAGTTATAGCTTCACCCATCTCCAGTTTAGTTCTGCGTCACATCAAATA
Source organism: Candidatus Adiutrix sp. (assembly GCA_031285975.1). Classification (GTDB taxonomy): domain Bacteria; phylum Desulfobacterota; class Desulfarculia; order Adiutricales; family Adiutricaceae; genus Adiutrix. The sequence goes on from JAITVE010000163.1 coordinate 10,189, forward strand.
CTTTGACAGCGGCTGGTTTCAGCTTTCTATATGCACTTTAGCCGTTATTGGCTCTATCTTGGCGGCCAGAGCCTTTTATGTGTTTGAACTTATGGGCATCAAATCGGGGGCCGCTTTGGCTAACTTTCTGATTAAGGATAAAGAGAAATAGACGTAGCATGTATCTTCCATATTTTTCAATCCAATATGGGCTTCAAACGCAAGTTGTTCACCAGGCTAACCCTGGACAGGAATTATGAAATGACCCCCGACTCAGCATGGTTTGCGTATAATCTGACCCTGCTGCCCGTCATGTTCTCGGCCACTATGCTGGGGGTGGTCATCGGGGCTCTGCCGGGCTTGACCACCACTATGGGGGTGGCTCTCGTGGTCGGGTTTACCGGGGCCATGTCGCTGGATAACGGCCTGGCCGTGCTGTTGGGGGTTTTTGTCGGCGGGGTGTATGGGGGCAGCCTTTCCGCCATTCTGCTGAATATCCCCGGCACTCCCTCCGCCGCGGCCACGGCCATTGACGGCCATATCCTGGCCCGGCAGGGCCTGGCCGACACGGCCATAAAAGTCACCAGGCTGGCCTCGGTGGTGGGCACGGGGTTGAGCTGCCTGGCGCTGTATTTCCTGACGCCGGTTTTGGCCGCATTTTCCCTGTCGTTTCAGTCGCCGGAATTTTTCATGCTGGCCTTTTTCGGGGTTTCCATTTGCGGCAGCATCACCAGCGAGGATTTAGCGCTGAAAGGCTGGATAGGCGGCCTCTTCGGCGTTCTCATATCATTGGTCGGGATGGACGACCTGGAAGGCGCCCCGCGCTTCACCTTCGGCCTGGTGGATTTGATGAGCGGCATTTCCATTATTCCGGTCATGATTGGCCTGTACGCCTTTCCGGCGGTCGTCAACGGGCTGGCTGAGGCCAAAAGGGCCGTGGCCACGCGCATTGTTCCGCATGTGGCCACGAAAAGCGCGGGAGTTTTTGCAATCGTCGCCCGCCGCCTGGATACGGTTTTGAAATCAGCCGGAGTCGGCATCGGCATCGGCATTTTGCCCGGGGTGGGCGAAGACGTCGCGGCCTGGCTGGCCTATGATTTGGCCAAAAAAACCAGCCGTGAGAAAGAAAAATTCGGCCAGGGGTGCTATGACGCCGTCATCGCGCCGGAAACCGCCAACAACGCGGGCTGCGGCGGGGCCTTGATCCCCATGCTGCTCCTGGGCGTGCCCGGCAGCCCGCCGGTGGCTATTTTACTGGCGGCCCTGATAATGCACGGGGTGCGCCCCGGCCCGATGCTGCTGGTGGAATCCCCAAACTTTGTGGCGCAAATGGCCTTCATGCTGTTTTTGGCCACGGTGTGCCTGTGGGCCGTCGCCAGCCTTATCGCCCGGCCCATCACCAAAATTCTCAATGTGCCCGCCGGGGTTTTGCTGCCCATTGTCGCGGCCCTTTCGTTCATCGGGGCCTATGCCATCAACCTGTCCCGCTTTGATCTCTGGCTGGCCCTGTTTTTCGGCGCTTTGGGCTGGCTGCTGCAAAAAATGAAGTATTCCCCGGCCCCGATTGCCCTGGGCATGATTTTGGGAAAACTGCTGGACTCCCGGTTCCGCACCACCCTTATGATCAGCGACGGCAGTTTTTGGCCGTTTTTGTCCCGCCCTATTTCGTTCGTGTTTCTGTGCGTAACGCTCTGTCTGCTGTGGCGCCAATACCGCAGCCGAAGCTCAAAAACGCCCGGCTGAAAAGGAGGCCACTTCTATGACAGGTACATTATTGCTGGCAGGCGGCAATTATGCCGATATCCCCATGATTCTGAGCGCCAAAAAAATGGGGCTGAAAGTCTACACCACCGGCAACCGGCCGGATGATCTGGGCCACAAATACTCGGATGAATACATCCCGGCGGATTTTTCAGACCGCGAAGCTGTTCTGGATCTCTGCCGGACTTTGAAGGTTGACGGCGTCTGCCCCAGCTGCAATGATTTCTCGGCCCTCTCCTCCGCCTACGCCGCTGAAAAGCTGAATCTGCCCGGCCACGACCGCGTGGAGACCCTGGAAAGCCTCATGCACAAGGATAAATTCCGGGCTTTGGCCGCCAAGTATGGCCTGCCGGTACCTGGCTGGAAGGCAGTCTCGGCCGACGAACCCCTGGCGGCGGATGTGGGGCTGAAATACCCGCTAATCGTCAAGCCGGTGGACTTGACCGGCGGCAAGGGCATGTCGGTGGCGCATGACCGTTCTGAACTTCCGGCGGCGGTGCAACTGGCCGCCGCCCGTTCCCGACGTTCCCAAATCGTCATTGAAGAATATTTGGCGTATGACGACTTTCATCATAATTGCGTGCTGTTCATCAGTGGCGGCAAAGTGGTTTTTCACAATTCCGACAACGAGCATTATTATAAAAATAAATTCCTGGTCTGGGGCATGTCGGTTCCGGGCACCACGCCCGCGCATATTGAAAAGCAAATTGTGGATGTTTGCCAAATGCTGTGCTCGGAGCTGCGCCTTAAAGACGGCATT
>JAITVE010000184.1 GCA_031285975.1 Candidatus Adiutrix sp.
CCACGACCCCATGGAAAGCACCACCCACGCCCAGCGCGTGGCCGCCCTGGCCGTGATGCTCTATGAGGAATGGGCCCGCAAACGCTCCGCCGACCCCCACAGCCTCAAGCGCGAACTCGGCCGCCTGCGCGTGGCCGCCATGCTCCACGACGTGGGCAAGGTCGGCATTCCCGACTCCATCCTCAACAAGCCCGGCCGCCTGGCGCCTACCGAGCGCCAGGAAATGGAAAAACACGTGCTCCTTGGCACCCGCCTCTTCGAGCCCGTCTACTCCGGCCTTGACGTGATGACCCACGATGTTATCCTCAACCACCACGAGCGCTGGGACGGGCGCGGCTACCCCGGCTGGATCAACCCCGAAACCGGGCTGCCCCTCCCCGGCCACCACGGCCAGAACCACCGCGCCGTCGGCAAAAAAGGCGAGGAAATTTCCATCTTCGGCCGCGTCACCGCCGTTGCCGACGTCTTCGACGCTTTAATTTCCCCCCGTCTCTACAAAGAAGCCTTCGACGAAGAACTCGTCATCCAAATAATGCTTCAGGAAAGCGGGCACCACTTCGACCCCGAGCTGGTGGATATTTTGCTCACCAACTTCGAACGCGCCAAACGAATTCGCAACCGCTTCCCCGAAAGCCAGCACTGAGAGTACAAGCCTTGCTTGTAAAGACGGCTCAAACAAGCGGCGGTGCCGTGGCGGCGTGGAAGAGGGTGGGCGGTGCTTGCCAGTGGGGTGTGGGAAGAAGAAATAGCGGCGGCTCGAAGGACGGATTACAAATCGTCATCCTCGGGGGGCGCGTTGGGGACGATGATGTCGCCGGGGCGGAGCAGTGGGGCGGCCAGGCGGCGCCAGCGGCGCCAGGCGTAGAGGGTGCGGCGGTCGGCGTCAGCGGGCGGGAGCTGCGGCGTGGTTTGTTCCGCGTCTTCTTCGCCTTTCAGGGTCGCCCACATGGAGCGCTCTTTGGCGGCGGCTTCGGCTAGCAGTTGTGCACTCCGGCGGCGGTCGTGTTCGCTGACGGCCCAGAGGGCCAGGTAGGAGCGGTCGTCCAGGCCGGGGAGGGCGTGCGCGCCGCCGCCATCCTGATAATGCCGCAGGGACGAGACGAGCCCCGGCAGGCTTTCGGGGGCCCGGCCGATGGTCTCCAGAAGGCCGCCCCCCAGTTCACCGGCGGCGCGGATCAGTTGATCCAGGGCCGCGAAATCTTCTTCCGGGCTGCGGAGGCTCGGCAGGAGCAGCGGCGCGGCCTGGGGCCGCTCTCTTGTTTCCTGCTTCTTTTCTGTGTACAATAGAGCATTTTGCAATTTACCTGCCTTTAGTAAATTGCAAAATACGTAAACATCCGGGCGCTTTTCATTTTTCGCATATGACCTTGAAAGAGAAAAGCGCTCTAGTCTGCGTACCAGAAATAATTCCCAGGCGGGCCAGGAGAGGTAGAAGATCGGGCCGGATGCAGCGTCCGAAAGCGGCTCCGCCAAAGTTGGGGGGAACGGCAGGGGGGCCAGAATGCGCCGCGTTTCCGGCTGATTTTGCTCGGCGGACTGATTGGTCATAGCCATTTCCTTTTCCTCGTCATTGCACAAAAAAACCGCCGGAGGGGCGGACTCTAAAGGTTATACCATGAATGACTCAAGCACGACTCTCGGCTGCTCCCCGATGGATACCCAAATCTTCAACCAGGGCCTGTCAGTGACGGCCACCTCGGCCTACATCATCATCGCCGCGCTTATGGGCGACGGTTTCAGGCCGGAAATGCCCGCCATCACCGCCCGCTGGAACGCCGCCCCGGAAGAATTGGAAGCGGCCCTGGCCGAACTGCGGGCCCTGAACATCGCCGAGCGTCACCCCGGCCTTGATGGCGGCGAGCCGGTCTACATCGTGAATCCGGCCTCGCTCTGGGGCAAGCGGGCGGAACTGTAAGCCGTTTCGCCGCAATGGTTTCTCTGCGTCAACCCCGGCGAAGGCCCGGGTTTTCTGTATCCATCACCCCTGTGCCAGGCCCGGCGAAAGGCATGGGTTCCGGCCTTCGCCGAAATGGCGGGACGGGGCCGCAATCAGGCAATGGCCAGGGCGGCTTCGTATTCCTCGGCCAGGGTTTCGATAAGTTTTTTCACCGACACAATGTCGCAGACCTTGGCCACGTTGGCCCCGGCAAAGGCGAAGCCGCGATCCAAAAGGCCCTTCTGGGCGTTGACCAGGGCCAGGCTGATGCAGTAGGGCGTGGTTTTGGGGTCGCAGGTTTTGATGCAGTGGTAAATGCAGTGGGGCGGCTTTTTCAGGCCGTTTTCCATGTCTTCCAGGAATTGGGAGCGGATGGCCCGGCCCGGCAGACCCACCGGGCTGTGGATAATCATGGAGTCGTCTTCGCCCGCCGCCAGGTAGGCTTTTTTGAAGGCCAGGGAGGCGTCGCATTCCCAGGTGGTCACAAAGCGGGTGCCCATCTGCACGCCCGCCGCGCCCAGTTCCATGATTTTGCGGATCTCTTCGCCGGTGTAGACGCCGCCGCCCGCCAGCACGGGAATAGCCCGGCCGCTTTTGTCTTCAAAGGGTTTCAGGGCTTCCACCACCTGGGGGACAAGCACCTCCAGCCGCTGATCCGCCGCGTCGAGCTCAGAGCGTTTGAAGCCCAGGTGGCCGCCCGCTTTGGGGCCTTCCACCACCACCATATCGGGCAGGTAGTCATGGCTGTTCAGCCATTTTTTAGCGATAAGGGTGGCCGCCCGCGCCGAAGAGACGATGGGGGCCAGCTTGGTGTGGATTTCTTCCTGCGCCTTTTCCGCCGCTTCTTTCAGATACCCCGGCAAGTCCAGCGGCAAACCCGCGCCGGAGAAGATCACGTCGATTTTTTCCGACAGGGCCGTGCGCACCAGGGCGGCGAAATTCACCAGGGCCACCATGATGTTGACCCCCAAAAGGCCCGGCGCGTCCTGGCTTTTTTCCCGGGCTTGGCGAATTTGGGCGGCCAGGGCCCGGCTGTCGGCTTCCGCCGGGTGCTGGGCGATATCTTTTTCCATAAAGCCGATGAGGGCCCCGGCGATAACCCCGATTCCCCCTTCATTGGCCACGGCCGCGGCCAGGCTGTTCATGGAAACACCAATGCCCATGCCGCCCTGGATGATGGGCAGGGGGATGGTTTTATCGCCGATGGTCAAAGAAGGGAAAGGCATGGGATGTCCTCGCTGAAATTGGCCTCTGAAATTTCTATTTTCCAGATTAAGAGGCTTAATTTATCAGGTATTTGCCATAAAGTCAAAAGGCTTTCGAAAAAAAACGGCGGACGGGGCCTTTTAATTTTTTAGGGCCCGGAAACCGTCGAACAGAAGGTTGCGTTCGTCGGCGGCAATGGCCGTGGCCGAGGTCATGTCCAGGCCGTGGTCGTCGCCGCCGTCGGCGGTCAAATCCTCATGGCCGAGGCTATTTTTGGCCAGAGTCATCAGTTCTTCGGCCTGGCGGCCCTCCCAGGGGCGGGCCAGGGCCCGGCCATAGGCGGGGAGGGCGGCCGCGGGCCCCACTGTCCGGGCCAAGTCGGCCGTCAGTTCCGCCAGCCAGCGGCGGCAGCGCAGCGCGTCTGCGTCCGGCAAAATAACGGCCACCAAATTGTCCTTCCGGGCCGCCAGATCTATGCGCCGCAGGGAGGCCCGCACCACGCGGCCCACCGCCGCCCAGTCCGCCGCGCTCAAGCCGGGCATTTCCAGGAGCACCAGGCTCAGGGGGCGTTCCCAGCGGTCGAGGCGGGCCAGTTCCTGGTTCAGCACCGCCCGGAAATGCAGGTGGTGGTAGAGCCCGCTTTCCGGCTCCAGGCAGCAGGCCGCTTGTTCTGATATGACGGTCAATTTTTTCAAGGCGACCTCGGGGGAGTTTTCCTCAATCATAATCCATGATGCCCTGGGGGATTTTAAATCATATCCATGATGCCCTGGGGGATTTTTTTCAGGGTGATGACTTTATCCACGCAGCCGGTTTTGATGGCTTCTTTGGGCATACCGAAAACCACGCAGGAGTCTTCGTCCTGGGCGATGGTTTTGGCCCCGGCCTCTTTCATGGCCTTGATGCCCGCCGCGCCGTCGGCCCCCATGCCGGTGAGGATGACCCCCACGGCGTTGCCGCCCGCGTATTTGGCCACGGAGTTGAACATCACGTCCACCGCCGGGCGCTGGTGGTGCACCATGGGGCCGGTTTTAATCTCCACGTAATAGCGGGCCCCGCTGCGCTTCAGCAGCATGTGGAAGTTGCCCGGGGCTATAAGGCAGGTGCCGGGCACCACCGAGTCGTTATCCGCGCCCTCTTTGACCTTGATGTGGCAGAGGGTGTTGAGGCGCTCGGCAAAGGTGCGGGTGAAATTGGCGGGCCTGTGCTGGGTGATGACGATGCCGGGGCTGTTGGGGGGCATCTGGGTCAGAATCTGGGTCAGGGCCTCGGTGCCGCCGGTGGAGGAGCCGATGGCGATGACCTTGTTGGTGGTCTGGGTAATGGAGCCGCCGTGCATGGTGGCCGTGGAGGACGATTTGGTGATGGTGGGCCGCTTGAAAAACCGCGCTTTGGCGGCCGCCCGGATTTTATCGGCCAACTGGGCCCCCATTTCGCCCACGGAAAAGGAGCCGCCCGGCTTGGCCAGCACTTCCAGGGCCCCGTTTTCCAGGGCCTCCATGGCCATGGTGCTGCCCTTGGGGGTGAGGGAGCTGACGATGATGACCGGCATGGGCCGCTGGGCCATGATTTTTTTCAGGAAGGTGATGCCGTCCATGCGCGGCATTTCAATGTCCAAAGTGATGACGTCGGGCTTCAGCTCCAGGATTTTGTCGCGGGCCACAAAGGGGTCGGGCGCGGTGCCCACCACCTCGATGTCGGGAGCCTTGGACAGTTCTTCGGTGAAAATTTTGCGGACAATGGCTGAATCATCAACGACCAATACTCGTATCACGGCAAACCTCCCAATATATGTAGCCTGTTACAGCATGGATAAACCAGGTAAAAGCCCCGCCTATTCTTTGAGGTAGATGCAGGGCGCCACGTATTTGAACGGGTGCTTGAAGCCCGACAGGCTTTCGGAGTGCCCGATGAACAGGTAGCCGCCGGGGGCCAGGATGTTGTAATATTTGTTGACGAGCTTCATGATGGTTTCTTTGTCGAAATAAATCATCACGTTGCGGCAGAAGATCAGGTCGAGGGGCCCCTTGAACGGCAGGGGATCCATGAGGTTGAAGCGGCGGAAGGCGATGGTGTTGCGCATCTGGTCGGTGACCTGATACATTTTTTCGCCGCGCTCGGTGTCGGTGCGGTTAAAATGCTTTTGCAGGTATTGGGATGGGATGTCCTTGACCCGCTCCGGGCCGTAGCGGCCCGTCTTGGCCACGGTGAGCACTTTGGTGGAAATGTCGGTGGCCAGGATTTTGAAATCCCCGCCCTGCCCGAAATAGGGGTTTTTTTCCATGACCACCATGGAGATGGTGTAGGGCTCCTCGCCGGAGGAGCAGGCCGCGCTCCAGATGCGGAGGCGGCGGCTGTTCTGGGCCTTGCGGCGCTTTTCCAGTTCGGGCAGGTAATCCTTGGCCATGAACTGGAAGTGCTGGGGCTCGCGGAAAAAGCTGGTGAGGTTGGTGGCCAGCGCGTCGAGGAGGAAAACAATTTCCTCGCCGCTCTCATCGCTCATGACATATTTGAAATAGGTTTTGAAGTTGGTGAATTGCAGGGCCCGGATGCGCTTGGCCAGGCGGGTGCGCATGAGCTCCTTTTTGCCGTCCAAAAGGTTGATGCCCGCAGTTTTGTGGACAAAAGCGGCAATCTCGTGATATTCCTGATCGCTCAGTTCGATGTTGTTGAAGTCGGTGGGGGCGATGGCTGCGGACATATTCTTACCTTCAAATCAAGGCGCGGCCGAGTGCACAGGGGCCGGGCGCGGAAACGGTTGCAGTGGGAAGGGGAGCGTGCGGCCGGGCCCAGGCGGGCCGGGCCTCCGGGGGGATCAGCCGCCGAACGTCAGTTCCTCGTCAGTCAGGATCAGATCAATATCCAGGATAATAATTACCTTGTCTTTGGTTTTGGCCATGCCCCGGATGTATTCGCTTTTCAGCCGGGCCCCGAAATTGGGCGCGGGCTCCACCTGGGCCGCCGGGATGCTGATGACCTCGGACACCGCGTCCACCACAATACCCATCTGCACCTGGCCGTGAATGGACTTGAACTCAATGACGATGATGGAGGTGCGCGCGTCGTACTCCGATTCCTCCAGCCCGAACTTGAGCCGCAGGTCGATGACCGGCACCACCTTGCCGCGCAGGTTTATCAGGCCTTTCATGAAGACCGGCGTCTGGGGCACGGCGGTGATGTCCATCAGGCCGTTGATTTCCCGAACCTTGAGAATATCGACCCCGTAAAATTCGCCGGCCAGCTCAAACTGAAGCAGCTTGTGATCCTGAACTAAGCCCGGCGTGGGGCAGTTCGGACTGGCTTCCGTGGTCATGTGATGCTCCTTATATGGTGAGGGCGCGGATGTCGCCATCCGCACCCGGTCTTTCGTTGGTTAAGAACCAGAGTCCTCCATACCCCAATCGTCGCTAAAGTCAGCCGACGCGCCGCCGTAGTGGAGCGGGCCGCCGCCGTATTGGCCCGAGGCTTCGAAGAGCCCGGCCACATCGAGAATGAGCCCCACCCGGCCGTCGCCCAAAATGGTGCCCCCGGCCAGGGCCCGCACATATTTCAGGCGTTCCCCGAGGCTCTTGATAACCACTTCCTGCTTGCCGAGCACCTCATCCACCAACAGGCAGCGGGGCTCGCCCTCGTTCTCTATCACCACCACCAGGGCTTCGTCCGGGTCGGAGAGGGCCCCGCGCGCGCCGACCAGCTGATCCAGCCGCATCAGGGGCAGAAGGCGCGACCGCACGCGGATCATTTCCCCCTGGTTTTTGACCGTGAAATAATCTTCTTTGGGCGGGCGGAAGGACTCCACAATGGAGATGGTGGGGAGGATGTAACGGTGCTCGCCCACCCGCACAATCATGCCGTCGATGATGGCCAGGGTCAGCGGCAGGCGGATGGTCATGGTGGAGCCGCGGCCGGGCACGGAGGTGAAATCCACCTTGCCCCGCAGCTTTTCAATGGATTGCTTCACCACGTCCATGCCGACCCCCCGGCCGGAAACATCCGAAATCTTTTCGGCGGTGGAAAAGCCCGGCGCGAAAACCAGGGCGTGGAGGGCGGCCTCGCTCAAAACTTCGCCCGGGGCCACCAGCCCCTGGCTCAGGGCCTTGTTGAGCACCCGTTCCCGATCCAGCCCCCGGCCATCGTCGGAGAGCTCGATAACCACGTTGCCGCCCTGGTGGTAGGCCTTCAGGCGCACCGTCCCCTGGGGGGGCTTCCCGGCGGCCCGGCGCTCGGCGGGCGTTTCCAGGCCGTGATCCAGGGAGTTGCGCATCAGGTGCACCAGGGGGTCATAGATGCACTCCACCATGTTGCGGTCGATTTCCGTGTCGCTGCCGACGGTCTCGAATTTCACGTCCTTTTCGAACTTGTGGGCCAAATCGCGCACCAGGCGGTTCATTTTCTGGAACGTCTGGTGAATTTGAACCATGCGCAGGCTCATGGCGTTGCGCTGCAATTCGGAGGTGATGCGGGAGACGTGGGCCAGGTCTTTGCTGATCTTCTGCTCCTTGAGGCAACTGATAGCCTCGTTGGAGGTGATGAGGGACTGGGCGATGACCAGTTCGCCCACCAGGTCGATGAGGCCGTCGAGCTTCAGAGTCTCCACCTTCACGGTCTGGGCCGCAATCTGGCCGGAGCGCGCGGTCACGCTGCCGCCTTCGCTCTGCTTCTGCTCGCGGAGGGCCAGGGCCACCTTTTCCGGGGCCCCGATTTTGGATTTCACCAAAAATTCCCCAAGCTTGGTTTCCCGCTTTTCTTCCTGGTTTTTGATGGCCTCGTCAATGTGCTCGTAGTCCACCTTGCCCAGAGCCACCAGAATTTCGCCCAGCCGCTTGCCGGGGCTGCGCCGCTGCTCGGCCAGGGCTTCATCCAGGTCTGCCTGGGTGATGTATTTTTCAGCCACCAGAATATCGCCCAGGGTAGTTTTGCGGGCCTCTTGCTGGGCCTGGATAAGGCCGCCCAGGTCGCCTTCGGAAATCAGGCCCTTTTCAATGAGAATTTCGCCGATTTTTTTGGGTTTGGGGGCCTGGGCCGTCCCGGAAGTCGCGGCCTCAGCCGGGGCCGCCATGGGCAGGATGCCCTGGCGGGCCATCCACAAATCGTCGATGAAGGCTTCCAGCGCGGCCTGGTAGCCGGGCTCCTGCCCGCCGCTGTGGGAGAGCCCCCGGGGGCCCAGTTCCAGGGCGCCCAGTTCTTTCAGCAGGTAGTCGCAGGCTTTCAGCAAAATATCGGTGACGGCGGTGGAATAGGGCACCTGCTCCTCAGCCACGTATTCTATGAGGCCGGAGGCGTTGTAGGCCAGGGCGGCCATGCTTTCCTGCGCCAGCAAACTGGCCCCGCCCAGAATGGCCCGGAAATTGCGGCTCAACTCGCTCAGGGCGGCCAGGGGCTCGCTCTTCTGCTCAATGGCCACCAGGAGAACCTGGATTTCCTCCACCTCGGCCACAAATTCCCTCTTGAAATTATCCACCGACAGGCCGCCGACACGGTGCAGACCCGGCGGGGCCGTCAGTTCCTGATAAGCTTCCGAGACCGGCGCGTCAGCCGCGTCCCCATCGGGGAAATCGGCAATTTCCGGCGCGGACTCGTCGGGCGGGAAGTCGGGGATGGTCTCCGCCGATTCGTCCTGAGCCGCTTCCACCAACGGCGCGTCATCCTGCCCCGGCAACGTAGAAAATTCTGGTTCAGCCACTATCATCGCGGCGGGCAACTCGTCGTCCATATAGCCCTGCGCGGTCACCAAAACGCCCAGAGAGGCCGCCCAGGCCGCGACGTCGCCCTTGAAGGGGGCCTTCACCGGCAGCGACCGGGCCAGTTCCTGCAACATGGAAATGCCGTCGCCGACCAGGCCCAGGGCCCGCTCCGCCTCGGGTATCTGGCCCCGGATAACGGCTTTCAGGCTGTCGAGAATCACCCCGATGACGCGGCCCGGCAGGTCGGATTCCAGGGGCGCGAAGGCTTCGGTCAACGGCTCCGCCTTCCCGAGCACTCCGCTGACCTCCACCAGGTTGTCCGGGGAAATCATCATCAGGTCAAGGCTGATGGCATTGAGCAGTTCTTCTACTTTTTCAAGATCGAAAGCCATTACACGCCTTCTTCCGTCGTCTCATCGTCGTCCGCCCCGGCTGATTCCGGTTCGGCGGCCTCGCCGACCCCGGCGGGGAGGCTGCGGCCGGACAAAAGCACTTCTTGCCAGCGGCTCAGGCGGCGGCTTTCATTGACGATGGTGTCCACCACTTCATCAAAATATTCGGGGAAACGGGGAAAGTAATCGGTGAGGCCGCCCGAGAGCGCGTCAATCATGCCCAAAAGGCTGGGCTGGGAAGCCAGGACAATGAGCCGGGCCAGGGGGCAGCGGTTGAGCACTTCGCGGCCCAGGTTGCGGTCCATCAGCAAATTGGCGTCGGCCAGCAAAAAGTGCAGGCTGGCGCTTTTGATATAGGACTGAACCCCGGAACCGCTGTCCACCACCACGACTTCAAAGCCCGCTCCGGTCAGTTTATCGACGAGAGGCTTCAGCGTGTCCAGATCACGACCGACAATAACTACCTTCATTCCCTCGCCACTCCACAGTCAACATTTGAACGACATTCCATGACAGAGTAAATTTACTCTGTTTACGCTATATTAAAGTAGCATGTTATGTCTTTTTTGTAAATGACAATGAGTGCGGCGCAGCCAAGGAAAATTCGCCCGGGCTTTTTGGCGCCAACGCCGCCCGCCCGCACCGCTCCCGCCGCCATGCAGGCGGAGGCCGGAAGCCATTGCCGATAGTCTCTTATCGGCAAGACCCTATGCAAACTACAATTGCCGCCCGGCCGCAGGGGAGGCAGGGTAAACTCTTCGGGAAAAAATTGCGAACCGCCACCCCACCGCATCGTCACCCCGGCGAAGGCCGGGGCCCATGCCTTTCTCTTTGCTGGGCATTACTTCTCCCCTACGTCCCCCCACCGCGTCATTCCTGCGGCGGCAGGCAGAGTGTGCCGACAAGTTGCGCTACTGAAAATCAAGACCACCCGCTGAGCGGGTGGTTTGCACAGCCCTATAAGGGCATGGTACAGGCAGCGCCAGAGGGCGCATTGAAGGTTTGCCAACCGCATTCATTTCACAGGCTTGCCCCTT
>JAITVE010000270.1 GCA_031285975.1 Candidatus Adiutrix sp.
TGGACGCCATCTTCGCCACCAGCACGGTCTCCGCCGGGGTCAACTTCCCGGCCCGCACCGTGGTCATCCGTCAGAGCGACCGCTTCGACGGCCAGGGCTTCGCCGACCTCACCGCCACCGAGTTCACCCAAATGACCGGCCGCGCGGGCCGCCGGGGCCGCGACCACATCGGCTTCGCCCTGGTCATCCCCGGCCCCCACCAGAATCTGGGCCTCATGGCCGGGCTTCTGGGCGCGCCGCCCGACCCGGTTCTGAGCGGGCTGAACATCAATTTTTCCATGGTGCTGAATCTTCTGAACGCCTACCGCCCCCAGGAAATACGGCGGCTCCTGGAGGCCTCCCTGGCCGCCTGGCAAACCGCCGCGCCCGGCAAGCGCAGTCCCAAACCAACGGCAGGAACGCTTTCCGCTGCCGGCGGCGACCTCTACGCCGACTTCCGGCGGCACCTGGATTTCCTGAAAGCTGAGGGGCTGGTGGACGCGAAAAACGCCCTCACCGCCGATGGCCGTTGGGCCACGGAGTTGCGTCTGGATCACCCCCTCATTTTCTACGCGGGCCTCAAAGCCGGGGCCTGGCCCACAGACCCGGCCACCCTGGCGGCGGCCGTGGCCGGGCTGGTTTCGGACAAGGAATCCAACAAACCCCTGCCCCGCCGCAAACCGCCGCAGCGGCTCATCGGCCCGCTGACCACCCTGGTGCTGGCCGTCGGCCCCATGATGGCCCGCCTGGAAGAGGCCGAGTTCGCCACCCCAATTTTCAACCTGCGCCCCGCCTGGGCCCTGTGGTCATGGGCCACTAAGGGCGATTTCGACGAAGCCGTGGAAATTTTAGGCCTCGGTGCGGGCGACCTGGCCATGCTGGCCCTCCGCGCCGCCGACCACCTCCGGCAAATGGTTGGGCTCAAAAGCTCTGATGCTCTCCGCAAAGCTGCGAAAGACGCTATTTTCCGCATTCTGAAAGAGCCGGTTAGTTCGCCGTTGTAAAGGTAGTGTGGGGCTCTGCCCAATCTTTGCGCTACCACGCAATCTCACTTTATTCAAACACTATCGGGTTCGAATTTAAGCCCCGCTTAAGAGGGGCTAACGCGAGCCCCTCTTAAGAATCTCCGTGCGCCAGGGGCTGCGCGCCCCTGGATCTGCGTGTCGGCTAGCAAAATTGTGGCGACCGTGTAGCGGCGCCACAACTCGCCTGAACGGCTCAGACAAGTGGCACCGCGCCTGCGGCGGTGGAAGAGGGCTCGGTTGGCAAATCGGTGCGGCTGTGGAGTGGGCAGGTTGTGTCAGTGCGGCAAAATTTGGGCTGGCTCGGGGGCGGAGGCGGGCGCTGGAAAATTGGCGGCGGCTGGCAAAAAATGCCCGGTGCGCGTCATGATTCAGGCAAGATTTGCCGGACTTGGGCACTCACCAAGTTATTTTTTAGTTATATCAGGGCAATTTTTCAGGTTCTCCGCGATGTTTTTCCCTTACCTATTGTGGTGCTGGAGCCGCCGCATACTACATAAGGGTAACACCTTAAGATAATTTAAAATAATTGAATTTAATATGGCATATTGGAGAATAATTTGCTATATTGGTATTCAGTTTTGTTGACCCACCTAAACCCATATCCCCCTAACTTCCCCCCTACCTCACTTGCCTCTTAACTTCAACGCCGCGCAACGCGGCTTTTTTAATGGCCGAACGCCTCGGGCAACAGGCCGGGTGCAACACCTACTTTTGGGTACAATCGTCAGTCTCTCCTCCGCCGTCACCCCCACCCCGGCGAAAGCCGGGGCCCATGCCTTTCTCTTGGTTGGTATTGCATCCCCCGCCACTCTCTTCACGGTTGCCATTCCTGCGGAGGCAGGAATCCATTTCCAGTGGTGTACGACTTTGCCGACCAGGCCACTGCCGCGTTCTTCTTCCTCTCCGCTTGAATCGCGGGCACAAAAAATCCGGTTTAAAGAAACCGGAGTTTGTCGTTTCGTGTGGGGCACGCTTATTTTTTGGCGGCCTGGCGTTCCCGGTCAATCAGCATTTCGGCCAGTTTGAAATACCCGTCCGGGCCGTGGCTGGTGCCGATGTCGAAAAGGTATTTGCCGTTAATCACCATCGAGGGCACCCCCTGGAGTTTATACGCGTCCATAAGTTTGTTCAGGTGGCTCATTTTAATATCCATGGCCGGGGAGTTATAGGCGTCCACCAGTTTTTTTTCATCGATTTTCAGGGCTTTGGCCAGGCGCGGCAGTTGGCTCGGTTCGTGAACCGGCTGGCGCAAATCCTGGAACAGGCGGAACACGGTCAGGTCGGCCTCGTGCCCCAGGCCCAGGGCCTCAAGGGTGAAAAAAATGCGGGCGTGGACTTCCAGCGTCGGGTTGTAGGCAAAGGGCAGGCGCACCATTTTCACGTCGGCGGGCAGGGTTTTGGCCCAGTCGGTGATTTGCGGATCCATCATGTAGCAGGTGCCGCAGTTGTACCAGAAAAAAGCCACCACTTCAATGCGGCCGTCTTCCGGCTCGGCCAGAACGCGGGGCGCGGGCAGTTCAAAATATTCCTGACCTGGCTGGAAATTTTTCACGTCGAGCGGCTGTTCGGCCCTCACGGACGGCGTGAGGAACAGCAGGGCCAGAACGGCAATGAGAAACGAACGCATACAGACTCCTTGGCGGCGGTTGGCCGGATGATTTCGAAACATTTTGCTATTATCCTCCTGTCCGCCCGCTTTGTCCAGTTTTTTCCGGCCGGGCGATCTTCACAGAAAATTCGCGGCACCTCCATTTTTTCTCCACATCCGGGCGGTATGCTGGATTCATCACGGCGACGGTTCCAAAGCGCCGCGCCGCCTGGAGGATTCTTTATGATTTTCGCGCATCTGCCCGCCGGGTATTTAATGGTCAAGGCCCTGACCGCTTTCCGCCCCGCGCCGCCCCTGAAATTCTGGCTGTGCGGGCTGGTTGCCTCCGTGCTGCCCGATCTCGACATTCTGCTGTTTCACCTGGTCGGCAACGTGCCCAATCACCGCTATTATCCAACCCACTGGCCGCTTTTCTGGCTGGGACTTTTTGTTGTGGCCGCGGCGGTTTTGTGGGCGCTCGGCCAGCGGCGGGCCGTGGCCTATCCGGCGATTGTGCTGGCGGGCGTGATGCTGCACCTGGCGCTGGACGCCATTGCCGGGCAGATTTTCTACCTGGCCCCGTTTTCCTTTGAGGCCCCGCTCCGGCTGGTGCGGATTCCGCGCTTTTCGGACTGGTGGTTCATCAACTATTTGCGGCACTGGCTTTTTCAGTTGGAACCGGCCATCTGCGGGGCGGCGGCCCTGGTGTTCGCCTTCAGCCTTCCAAAGCCCCACCGAAGTCCCGCCGGGCCGCGTGACTGAGTGCTATATTTATTT
>JAITVE010000290.1 GCA_031285975.1 Candidatus Adiutrix sp.
CTAAATTTTCCGTAAATAAAATCGACGAGTGAGGAAAATATGGAAACGGCCAAATCCCAGACGGCATGAAGCGCCCCGGATATCACGTTAAAAATGTACTCGCCCAAATTGACGAAAACGTTTTTGATCGATTCGCCCATGGCCGCCGTGTCGCCCTCGACCGCAGCGGCGAGCAGAGAAAAGACGCTTTTCACCAAATCCAAGTATGACTCGGCGGCGGGTCCAAAGTAGTCAAAGGCTTTCTGCGCGGCGGCCTGTATCATCTCCCAGGCTTTGACACCCGCCTCTTGCAGCGTTCCCCAGGCCGCCGTCAGTTTCGCCGCTATTTCCTCCCCGGTGCCGAACTGAGCCCACAAGCCTGTAAGGACGGCGTCTCCCCCCTGGATATAGGTCCACAGATCGTCAATGGCCAGGGCCACGGCGGCAATGAGCGCGATGAAAGGCAGAAAGGGGGCCATTGCCGCGACTGCGGCGGCGGCCATAGACACCAGGGCGGGAACAACCACAGCCGCGATTATGGCGGCCAGGCCCCCGAAAAAGGCGTAGGTGAAGGCTTTGTTCTCGCGCAAAAAACTGAAAATTTTGGTCAGGTTTTGAGCGACAAAATCAAGGGCCGGGACCAGAAATTGCAGGAACATATTCGCCACGGCCTTGACGGAAAACGAGAGCCGGTTCATCTGTTCGTCGTAGTCACCGGCGCGGGCAATCTCTTCGTCGGTCATGGAAAGGCCGCGCATTTCCTCGACAAGCTCTTGCACCCCGGCCCGGCCCCGCTGCAAAAGCATGATCGTTCCCTGGTCGATGCCAAGCTTTTTCGCAATGCCGCCAAACTGCGCCTTATCCATCGTTTCAGCGGCCCCGGCTAAATCCTCCAATACCTGGGTAGCCGATTTCGTGGTGCCGTCAACGTTTTTAAGGCTGATCCCCAATTCGTCAAAGACTTTTTGCGACCGCTTCATTCCAAAAGTGACGGCGTTCTGAATCTGGGTGCCCATGCTTTGCAGGGTGCCACTCAGGCCCTCGGCGGAGCCTCCGGCCACCTGGGCCGCCTTGCCCCAGGCGTCAAGTTCGTTGCCGCTCATGTTGAGGGATTCGGACAAATCCCCCAAAGCGTCGGCGGTGGCCACATAATTATTGATAGCCGATTTAATAGCCGCCGCGCCCAGGACCGGGGCCAGGAACTTAGCGGCGCTTTTGGCCGCCGTCGCCAGGTTCGACTCCATCCTTTTGACGCCGCCGCTTATGGCATTGTCCGCTTGCTTGACGCCCTTCTCCACGCCGGAGGGGTCAAGACCCAGGGTAATCAACAGACTGTCAATTATTGTTGCCATTTTTCGCGGCCTCCATCGCGGCCCATTCGTTGTAGTTGCCCACCTGGACTATCTCGGCCAGGTTCAGGGCGTCGTTCAGGCTGTAGACCGTTTCCAATTCATGGAGCGTAGCCAGCCGGCGGCTGATGACGACGCCCATCAACCCGGAGACGTTCGCGTATTCCGCGAACGCCCCTTTGCTCATTGCGGCGTGATACCGGGAGTGCTGCGGAAGCCGGAGAGCGGCCCGTCCTCCGCCCAGAAAAAACCCAGGTTGAGCTTCATGGCCTCCATTCTCAGCTTAAACAGCGTGGACACGTCCTCGATATAGCCGGTCACATTGTCGGGGTCGCAGCGGTTCAGGTGGTTGTCTACCTTGTGGTAACAGCACCCGAGCATTTCATCCAAAAGCGGGGCGGCCTTGTCGTAGTCCAGGGAGCCCAAAAGCCCGATCCCTTTTTGGGCCAGGTACGCCCCGGCCCGCTGAAGGTCGGCCCCCTCGGGGACGTTCACCGCGCCCGCGCCGGCGGCCAGCAAAAGGGCGCGGATGATCCAGCTTTCCAGCTGCGTGGCCGGCATTTCCTTGATGACGAAGGTGAGCGGATTGCCCCGGTTCTCCAATGTAATTTCAATCTGTTTACGCGCCATTATATTTTCGCCCTTTCGAAGTCTTGGAAGTCAAAGGCCCAGGTGGTGGGAGCCAGAACCTTTTGCAGGTTGGGGAACAGCGCCCCGGTTTTCATAATGCCCACGCGCCAGGAAAACACGGCCCCGATGCTCGGAACGGTGCAGGTCAGGTGACAGGCGTAGACCCGCTTGTTGGTGGCCATGGCCTGCCAGACCGTCGAGAGGTTCTGGGTTGACGGGCTGGAGGCCTCCAGAGTGATGGTGACCGGGTAAATGACCGGGGTGTAGCCGCCGACCAGCTTGCCGTCAACGCCCTTGCGGGTTTCCGCAATGGTGATGTTGTCCTGCGTGATCGCCTGGTCGGTGCCGAACATCATCAGTTGAATGCCGGCGGGGAAAATATCCTCGACGGTTAAGATGCCCTCGGCGTTCGCGGAGGTGATGTCTAAAAATTGAACGGCCATGATTAAGCCCTCCTTTCCTGATTACAGAATAGCCGTGGAGGCCACTTCGATGCGTTGCACGGCCCCGCCGTAGGTGTACCAGAGGGAAACAATGGGCGAATCCCGCCGTGCCCGGACCTCGGGGCCGGGGTCCAAGACCTGGACGTAATAGCCGGCGGTCCAGAGCTCGGCGGAAATATCAAGCCCGGCCTCATTCATGACCTCGGACCGCTGGCGCTCGTTGAGAGTGACGCCGGCTTCTATGCAGCCGTTCAAAAGCGCCTGGTTGACAGGGTCGGCCAGCCAGGCCTTGATCATGGTATAGCCCCGGGTGTTGAAGGGCACCTTGCCGGCCAGGGTCACGCAGTCCATCAGGGCCACCTGGATGCGGTTGTTGAGCCAGATGGAGTTGACATAGGGGTCGATGTAACCGTAGTCGCTGGCGGAGAGGCAGCCCGGATATAGAAAGATGAATTCGGCGTTGCGGGTGGCGAAATTGCCAAAATAGTTGCAATTCTTGGCCTCCAAAACCGAGGCGGTCATTTCATCCACAACCCAGGGGGCCAGGCCGGTCTGGCGTTTGAACGCGGCGGTAATCGTGCCGTTGACGCGCTGCCAGGCGATGCTGGCCACCACGCCCATGATGAACGCGGCGTAATCCACCGAGCCGTAAATAACGGCCGTGTGGTCATAGCCGGCCGTCTTGATGGCCGAGGCCATATCGATGGTGCTGTCGGCCGAAGTCATGACGGCGGCCGCGGAATAGCCCACATACAGCCACCCGTAATTAGCATTGGCCCAGGACGACCAGGCCAGGGCCTCATCCGGGTCGCACTCCCAGGCCGTGGTGAAGCTGACGAAGTTTTGGGTTTTGTCCAAAATGGCCTGCATCTGCTCCGCTTCGGTCATGGCGTCCACGCCGGGGGAAATGACCGCCCCCAGGGCCTCGGTCAGCCCCATGAAGGCGGCCAGATCGGTGCCGGACGCCGGGGCGCCGGCAAAGGAAACCTCGGACGACGCGCCGGCCGTGCCGCTGGTGATGGTAAAAGCCCCGGTCAGGCTGGAATAAGTGACGGCGACGCCCGTGGCCCCGGCGGTGGTAATCCCCGCCTGAATGATCGTCGCCACGTCGGAAAAGCTGGTGGCCCCCGAAAAATCAAGGGCGGTGATGTTGCGGGCGGTGCTGTCAACGCTGATGGTGAACGCCCCGTCGGCAATCGCTTTGAACGCGGTCAAGGTCTTGACGTTCCTGGCCGACCGCAGCCAGGCCGCCGCGTCCTCGGCGATGCGCCGGGCCACGTAGAACTGTTTGGGCGCGGTGAATTTGTTGTTGTAGCCGGCGAAATAGACGTCGGCCACTTCGAATTCCGTCGAGGTAGAGCCGAAAAAGGCCGACACAGACCGGGCCGAGGGGAAGGCCATCACCAGCGTCCCCGCGCTGATCATGGGGTTGTCGACCAAAAGAAGGCCGTTCAATTCGAGGTCGGGGGAACCCCCGGTGGTGACGCGGGGGAGTACGTTTACGATTCTTGACGCCGGTATGGCCATTATCAGCCCTCCTTTGGTTTCGGCAGATGGTGAACGTCAATATTCTCAAGTCTTTCCATTTGGACCTTGTTGAAATAGTCGAAGTCAGCGGTCACGCCGTTATTTGTTGACAGGTGCAGGGTGGCGGCGTACCGCCGGACGAATTGGGATTCTCCGCCCACGAAAGACAGGTCGCGCACGTTATCGGCATAAAGCGACGACAGGCCGTAATCGTTGAAGTGCATGACGCCCAGGCTTGACCGGGCGACCACGGACAGGCGGTCGGCCCTGGCCCTGGCGGTATCATCCTCAGAGCAAAAATCTACTTGCACCACGATTTCGGTCAGTGCCTTGACCATCAATTGCCCCGGCTGGCTCTCATCGGGGTCGGGGGCGGTAAAAAATTCCACCGCTGTGCCATGCTGCTGCATCCACAATATGGACATCACGGCGTATTCGTTCACAGTCGGTAGGGCGGCGCGGTTCTGCCAGCCCTGGTAGATATTGGCCAGGGGATAGCCCGGCAGCCCGTAGGCCAAAATGAACTGCCTCACCGCCTCGTAGACATCGGCTTCGGTGACCGGGCGCTGATTGCTGGGGCGGGCTTCGTTGGCCATATCAAGCCCCCAAATCCGGCGCTTTGACTTGCAAAGTCGCCCTGACGCTGACCCAGCCGGACAGGCTGAAATCCTCAATGAGCGCGTCCACCAGCCACCACAGACCCGCGAACCAGGGCGCGGTGGGGTCTATCTGGAACAGGTCGCCGTTGCGCCCCAGGGGCCGCACAATGCTGGTTACGAGGCCCGAGGCCGGGGAGGCGGAATTGAGCCAGAACTTG
>JAITVE010000367.1 GCA_031285975.1 Candidatus Adiutrix sp.
CAATTCAGAAAATAAGGCTCAGAGCGCTTTTCTATTTCAAGGTAGTCTGCATGAAATGAAAAGCGCCCGGATGTTCGCGTATTTTGCAATTTACTAAAGGCAGGTAAATTGCAAAATGCTCTAAGCAGACTGCGCGGCTCGCTTTTTGTTGAAATAATACTGAAACCCGGCTGTGCGCCGGGTTTTTTGTGGTCTGCGTCAGTTGGTCAGGCTTCTTGGAGGGGCCGCTGGTATTCGCGGGGTTTTCTGACCAGGGCTTCGCTTTTGTTCAGGCGGGCGCGGGTGCGGCCGATGCGGAGTTCGTCGCCGGGCTTCAGGGGGGTGTGGGCGGCGAAAACAGAGCGGCCGTTGAGCTTGACCGCGCCGTCGGCGTCCCGCAGCTTCATGGCGCATTCGCCGCCCAGCACATATATTTCAATGTGTTTGGGCGCGACTTCGAGTTCGTCCAGCACAATGTGGTTGTCGGGCGCGGAGCCTATGGACATCACCCCCCGGCGCAGCTGCACTTTGCGGTTGGTTTCCGGGAATTCCAGGGAAAAGGGGCTGCTGGTCGAGGGGGCCAGGCTGCGGCCGCCGGACGCGGCTGAAGCCGTCCGCGCCCGCACTTCGCCCCGGCCCAGGCGGCCGCCGGTTTCGCCGGGGCGGCTTTTGGCTAAACTCGTGCCGCCGAGGGGCTTGGCCGAGCGGAGGGCCCCGGCGGAAGGGGAGGCCAGCCGGGCCGAGCGGTCGTCGCCCTGACGCCGCCAGGAGGCGCCGATGGGGTAGGGCCGCGCCTCTTCGAGGGCGTCGGGGGTGAGGTGCACCGGGGCGATAACCGCGCGGGGGCCTTCGGGGGTGATGAAGGCGTTGTCGATATCCACCGCCGGTTCCCGGTCGCGTTCCCGCGTCAGGTAGGCGATGAGTTCCGGGGCCACGCGGCTGGGGCGGGGCTCGACGGCTTTTTCCTGCGCCCGGGGGGCGGGGTCGTCATCGGCATATTCTTCCTCAAGGCGGCTTTGCCACCAAAAATAGACCCCGGCGGTCAGCAGCACAAAGGCCGCCAACAGCAGCAGCACGGGCCGCCCTTCGGTGACCGCCTGGAGGTCGGACAGGGAAAACTGGGCGGCGGCGCTGCCGGTCAGCCCGCTCCAGAGGAGCCAGGCCCCGGTCAGGGGCAGTGCGGTCAGGAAAAATTTCGGCATAGGAATGAACCTCCCGGCGGCTATTGTGTCAAAAGCTGGCAAAGCTATTCCGAACAAAAGGTGTTAAAACCCTCAAGCGCGTCCTGGTGCCCCTGTTCGGCGGAGGCGCGGAGCAGGCCGCAAAATTTATACTGATCGCGGGCGACGCCGCGCCCTGTGGCGTGCATCAGGGCCAGAGCGAATTGCGCTTCGGCGTGGCCCTGGTCGGCCGCTTTTTCCACCCACTGGGCGGCTTTGAAGTCGTCCTGCGACACGCCCTGGCCCTGGGCATGCATCAGGCCCAAATTGAGCTGGGCGGTGGAATCCTGCTGGTCGGCGGCTTTTTGGAACCAGTAGACCGCTTTGGCGTAGTCCCTGGGCAAACCTTCACCGAGGCGGTATTTGATGCCGAGGATGGTTTGCGCCCCGGCCATGCCCTGCTCGGCTTCGCGCTGAAAGCATTGGGCGGCCTTGGTGAAGTCTCGCGGGCCGCCGTCCCCGGCCTCGTAGGCGAAACAGGTGAGAAGCTGGTCCAGCCCGGAGCTGGCCGGGGCCGGGGCTGGCGTGGTCAACAATATAATGAGGAGAGCCGCAAAAAGTTGGAGAGTTTTCATGGCTTCCGGTTCCTCTCTCCTGGAGGGCCGCGCCGCCGCGCCTTGGCGGGCTGCGGGGCTGGTTTCCAGGTAACCTGATGGCAAAGCCAAGTCAATTTATCTATGGAGGCTGAAAAGTGCGGGATGTCAAAAAAATATATTGACACCAATGCAAAATAAATCTACAATAACGCTGAATTAAGGGCCATCATAAAACGAAATGAACCAACGGATTCCGGCGGCGGCATTTTGTGTGGTGAGCGTTGCGGTTCATACCCGGCTGGGTGTGAGCCCTGCGGTGGTCTGGCGGTTAGGCCTGGGTTTGGGAGCCCGGGATTTCTCCCGGACTCCCGAGCGGTTCCCGGCTGTGGCCGGGGGTTCCTATATGGTAAGTCATCGGCGGTTCCGGCTTCAGACTAGCCCGCCGGAGCACAGGTTTTCGTTCTGCCAAACGAAAGTTTCCTGCGCAACGGCGGCCGAGGCCGGATGGGAATGATGCGCCGATAACGGTGACCGGAAGTTTTCGCGCCCGGCGGAGAGGCTTGTTCCTCACCGGCCGACCGTATGAAAACCGCGCGGAAGCCTCCGCGCTCCGGGAGCTAAAACCATTGGTGACCGGCGAAATCTTGAGCGGCGTCCGGGTTCCTTTTTCCCCAAAGGGCCCGAGACGTGCAGCCGAGGCCGTCTTCCGAGTCGGCCGAAATTGCTTGCGGCTCCGGCGGGTTCCGGCAAAATTTCCCGACAAGGGTTTTAGTTCGTGACAGGGAACCTCTGGGTTCCCCAACTGCCGACAGTGCTTGTGCCCCAAGCCTGAGCCGGGGCGGGTGAAGCCGAAAAGCTCGTTTTCGGCCGGGTGCCGGGGGTGATGAACCCCGGTGCGGGGGGCGGCCCCGAAGGGCGGCGCCCAACTTCTTCGGCGGCGGAAGACGGCCGCTCACTCATAAAGACGTAGAGCCGCGATAACGGTTGGGCGAAACCTGGGCAGGTCACGCCCGGACGGGCAGTTGCCTGGGCAGGCAAAGCGTCTGACCGGGTAGATGCCTGAACCGAACCGGGCCGCATATGGGAGGCCTGCAACGGCGCGGAATTGGGCCGCACCGGTTGAAGACCGGCGGGTGGGTGTGCAAAATATGGAAAACATTTGACGTAACGCCTTCTAAAGGAAATAGTCGGCGGCGCTGAAGAAATAGCGGGGTGGAAGAACCCCTGCGCTTGAGGAGATGTTGACACAAAATTAGATTGGTGTCAACATTTTTTAGTTTCTGGCTGAAAATTTGCCTGGTATTATGCTAAGTTATGCGTAATTATGGCCCAATTCACCTCCTGTGGGTCAATCTTCCTCCTTTGCCGTTCATCGGCAATTTCAGCTTGATAAATCATCCGCAACATGCCGCAAAAATGCATAAAATGTATATACGCGACGTAATCGGCCTTCATGAGTTGGGATGCTTATAAGGTCAGTGCGGCCATCGTCGAACCGCACCCTTACGGATTTCTGGCGTAAGCAGTACTTTATACATCCCGGGTTCAGCCCCGTGGGCCGAAGAGGGCCGTGCCGACCCGGACGATGGTGGCCCCTTCTTCCACGGCCACGGCGAAGTCGCCGCTCATGCCCATGGAGAGGCCGGGCAGATGCGGGGCGCAGCGGTCGCGCAGTTCGCGCAGGGCGGCGAAGTGGGGACGCGAGAGTTCCGGGTCGGGGTCATAGGGCGGCATGGTCATCAGGCCTTGCGGAATAAGGGCAGGAAAGGCGGCCAGCCCTTCCAGGAAGGCGGGCAGGGCGGCCGGGCTCATGCCGCTTTTGGAATCTTCGCCGGAGACGTTGACCTGCGCGTAGACTTGGATAGTCCGCCCCAGGGCCGAGGCCCGGCGGTGCAGCGCCTCGGCCAGTTCCAGGGAGTCGAGGGAGTGGATCACGTCGAAGAGGGGGGCCGCGTATTTGGCCTTGTTGGTCTGCAAATGGCCAATGAAATGCCAGGCGGGTGCGGGCTGGTTCGCGGCCAGGCCGGCGGCTTTGTCGCGGGCTTCCTGAATATAACTCTCGCCGAAATCCGCCTGCCCGGCTTCCAAATAGGTGCGGATCATCGCGCCGGGAAAGGTTTTGCTGACGGCCAGAAGGCGCACGGCCTCCGGCTGCCGCCCGCTCCGCACTGCGGCCTCGGCCAGGGCTTCCCGCACCCGGCCAAGGCGGCTCCGGGCCTCGCCAAGGGTTAAATAATCGTCAGGCATCGCCACGCCCCTCTCATTCACACGTCAAGCACATTTTGAGGTTAAAAAACTTCAAAACATACATGTATATCGCTCATTTTACGGCTGATATATCATGCAATAAAGTTCGCTGCCAGCCTCCCCCTTCGTCATTCCGGCGGAAGCCGGAATCCATTTCCAGAGAAGTATGATATCAGCCGATACGTTGCTTCCCTGGAAATGGGCCCCGGCTTTCGCCGGGGTGACCCGGGTGGGGGGCCGCCTGTCCAGCTCAATCCTTCGGCGGGTTAAAATAATAGGCGGGGTCGAAACCGGCCTCGTCGCGGGGGATGACCCGCTTGATTTTGATGTCCCCGGCCTCGGCCTGGTCGGCCAGGTTGACCAGCTTGGGGCGGGAGGAAATCATCCCCGCCGGGTCGGCGATAATTTTTACCAGCGGCGCGTGGAGGGCGGCCTGGTTGATGTCCATAACCACGGCCACGTGGTCGGTGTTCAGCTGCACCACGGTTCCGGGCGGGTAAATGCCCACGCTTTGCACGAAGCGGTCTACCCAGTCGGCCTCAAAATGCACGCCGCGCAAGCCGTAGATGAATTTCAGGGCCTCGTGAGGCGAGCGGCCTTTGTGGTAGACCCGGTCGGAAGTCAGGGCGTCATACACGTCCGACAGGCCGCAGACCGTGACCAGGTGGTGGATGTCCTCCCCCTTGATGCGGTCGGGATAGCCGCTGCCGTCAAAGCGTTCGTGGTGGTGCCGGGCGATTTTGTAGACAATGTCCTCAACCTGCAATTGCTGTTCGAGGATAATCTGCCCGCTCATGGCCGAGTGGTTGCGCATGATGGCGAATTCCTCGTCGGTGAGCTTGCCGGGCTTGTTGAGGATGTGGCCCGGAATGCGGGTCTTGCCCAAATCGTGGAACATGGTGCCGAGGCCGAGCATCCGCAGTTCGTCGTCCGGCAGGCCCAGGGATTTCCCGGCGGAAATGGCCAGCACCGAAACGTTCAGCGAATGGGTGTAGGTGTAGTCGTCAAAGCGGCGCAGCTTCATCAGGGCCATGAGCGCGTCGCGGTTGCGGGACACGCTCTCCACCAGTTCGTCCACGTTTTCCTGCACCACCGAAATTTCGATTTTCTTATTCATGCGGCAGGCGGCCACCAGGGCCTTGGAGGTATCCAGGGCCTTGCCGTAGGCCTTGGCCGCCTTGGGCAACTCCACTTCCAGCCCGCAGACGGGATCCGGCAGGGTTTTGAAGGGCGCTTTGGGGACGGACGCAGCGGGGGCCGCTTTGGCCGCCGGGGCCTTGGGGGCGGGCGCGGGCTTGGCGGCGGCCGCTGGCGGGGCCTGGGATTTTTCAGTATCCACCACCACCTCGGTAATGCCGAATTCCGCCAGTTCGCGGATTTCGTCAAAACTTTCGAGGAGCTTGCTTTTGGTTTTCCAGGGATGGTTCAGCCAGCCGCGTCCGAGATCGGCCACAAACATTCCCGGTTTCAAATCACGAGTCGGTATTTTTTTCAGCATGGTATACTTCCAATCGCCCTGATGCGTCCGCGCTCCGAGGTGTACAGTTTTGGTATTGTAAACACGCCCGTCCCATAAAGTCAAGAGCCGAAAAATGCCCCCTGTTGGAGGATGGCAAGAGGGCTTGCCAACTGGTGTTCCCGCTCATCCCGTCATACCGGCGCAGGCCGGTATCCCTGCCTTTGCTCTTGATACCGCAACTACGCCGATTATTGCCCCCGCTACCCCCCCTGCCTCGTCATTCCGGCGGAGGCCGGTATGACGGTGGGACGCAACACGGCGCCAAGAAAAAGGCATGGGCCCCGGCCTTCGCCGGGGTGACGGAAAGAGGGGGGCGGGAACGGAAAGGGTGCGACATAAAAGGCTTGTCGTAAAAGGGCGTTCGTCCGCTGGAAAAATTCAAACGGCTGTGCTATACTTCTATTTTCCTTGGGGCCATGTTGTGTGGTCTTCATCAATGATTTCATAAGGATTGCAGAATGTCCGCTAGCACACCCAGGTCCTTTCAGGACGTGGTTCTGACCCTGTCCCATTTCTGGGCCGAGCGGGGCTGCCTGATTATGCAGCCCTACGACATGGAAGTGGGGGCCGGGACGTTCCACCCCGCCACCACCCTGCGCAGCCTGGGGCCCGAGCCCTGGCGCACCGCCTATGTCCAGCCCTCCCGCCGCCCCACCGACGGCCGCTATGGGGAGAACCCCAACCGCCTCCAGCATTACTACCAGTTCCAGGTCATCGTCAAGCCCTCGCCCCTGAAGGCGCAGGAGCTGTATCTCGACAGCCTCCGCGCCCTGGGCATTGACCCCCTGGATCATGACATCCGCTTCGTGGAAGACGACTGGGAATCCCCCACCCTGGGGGCCTGGGGCATCGGCTGGGAAGTCTGGCTCGACGGCATGGAAGTGACCCAGTTCACCTACTTCCAGCAGGTCGGCGGCATTGACCTCTCCCCCATTTCCGTGGAATACACCTATGGCCTGGAACGGTTAACCATGTACCTTCAGGGCGTGGACAACGTGTATGACCTGGACTGGAACGGCCAGGTGCGCTACGGCGACGTGTATCACCAAAATGAAATAGAATATTCCAAGCACAATTTCGAATACGCCGACGTGCCCATGCTTTTTCAACTCTTCGACATGTACGAAGCCGAGTCGAAAAAGCTGGCCCAGAACGGGCTGGTGACGCCGTCCTACGATTATTGCCTCAAATGTTCGCACGCCTTCAACCTGCTCGACGCGCGCGGGGCCATTTCCGTGGCCGAGCGGACGCGCTTCATCGGCCGGGTGCGCAACCTGGCCCGCGAGGTGGCCAGGCTGTATGTCGAACAACGAGAAGCCCTGGGGCATCCCCTGATGGGCCGCTGGGAGGGGAGCCTGTGAGCACGGTTGATCTTATTCTGGAATTGGGCGTCGAGGAAATTCCGGCGAGCTACTTTGCCCCGGCCATCAGCTTTTTGGAAGAAAAACTGTGCAAAACCCTGGCTGACTCCCGCCTGCCTTTCGAGCGTTTCAAAATTTGGGGGGCACCCCGCCGCCTGGCCCTGGGCCTGTGGGGCCTGACCGCCCAGCAGCCGGACGTGGAAGAGGAAGTCGTGGGCCCGCCGCTCTCCGCCGCTTATGACGGCAACGGCAACCCCACCAAAGCGGCCACCGGTTTCGCCGGGGGCCAGGGCGTTTCGGTGAGCGACCTGAAAACTGTCACCACCCCCAAAGGCCAATACCTGGCGGCGCGCAAGAGCGTCAAGGGCCGCCGGGCCGCCGAGGTGCTGGCCGAGGCCCTGCCGGATATTTTGGCCTCCCTGCCGTTCCCCAAGAATATGCGCTGGGGCACGGGGGAATACACCTTCGTGCGGCCGGTGCACTGGCTGTTGGCGGTGTTGGGCGGCGAAGTGCTGCCCATCAGCTTCGCCGGGGCCAAGGCGGGCAAGGTGAGCTACGGCCACCGCTTCCTCCACCCCGGTGCGGTGGTCATCACCAGCCCGGACGAATATGAGGAACGCCTGGCCGAGGCCCACGTGCAGGTGGATTTCGAGGCCCGCCGCGAACTGGTGCGCCGGGAAATCGCCCGGGTGACTGAGGAAAACAGCACCGACCTGATTCTGGTGAAAGACGAAGAACTGGTGGAGGAAGTGGCCAACCTTTTGGAAGAGCCGGTGGCCGTGCTGGGCCATTTTGACTCCCACTTCCTGGAACTGCCCCTGGCCGTGGCCACCACGGCCATGAAAGAGCACCAGCGCTACTTCGCCCTCACCGACGACCGGGGCCGCCTGGCTCCCTACTTCATCGCCGTCAACAACACCCGGGCGCGGGACATGAACGTGGTGCGCAAAGGCCACGAACGGGTGCTGCGGGCCCGCCTGGAAGACGCGCGTTTCTATTTCACCGAAGACCGCAAAACCCGCCTGGCCGACCACGCCGAGGAACTGAAGGGCGTGGTCTTCCACAACCTCATGGGCACTTCCTGGCAGAAGGTGGAACGCTTCAAGGCCCTGGCCCTGCACCTGGCCTCCCTGATCGGGCCGCAGTACGGCGAACGGCTGGCCCGCGCGGCCGACC